>JADGGF010000685.1 GCA_019690055.1 Micromonosporaceae bacterium | reverse complement strand
TCCTCGCCGCCGGGCTCATCGACCACATGCACATCGTGGTGGTCCCGATCCTGTTGGGCCGGGGCGTACGCCTCTGGGACGGACTCGAGGGCTTGGAGCGCGACTACGAGATCGAGTCGGTCTCCTCGCCCAGCGGGGTCACGCACGTGACGTTCACCCGTCGCGGTCTCTGAACCGCCGCCCGCAAGGGCGAACATGGGCCGGCCACCGACCCGGCTACGGGGCGGGGTGTCGGCGCCAACGTCATACCATCACCCTGCCCGTGGCGCCTGCAGAAAGCCTGCAGTGATCCCGGCTTCGCACCTTAGTATTCGGTGATGGCTGAAGTCACGGTCAGACTTGACCACTGCGTGATCGCGGTCAGCGACTGGGACCGGTCGACAAGGTTCTACCGGGAGGTGCTGGGCGCCGAGGTCGTTGACCAGCCCGGCGGCCGGGTCGCGTACCGGTTCGGCGATCAGCAGCTCAACGTGCACGGACCGGGTGTGGACGTCGGCGCATTGGTGGCGAGACGTCCCGTTGCGCCCGGCGGCAGTGATCTGTGCTTCGTGTGGCCCGGCACCATCGAGGAGGTGTTGGCCCATCTTCGCCACCACCAGGTCGAGATCGAGGAAGGACCGGTCGAGCGCTGGGGTGGGCGTGGCCGGGGCACGAGTGTCTACTTTCGGGACCCGGACGGCTCCCTCCTGGAACTGATCACGTATGCATAGTCGTCTCGGCATGCCGATCGATTCGTGCGGGCCGACCGTTCCTGGCGATGGTCGAGCCATATCAATTGATGGATATCAGGAAGCAATTGTCGTCGACTGATCGATGGGTTACCTCTCCGTGAGAATCTTGATGAATGTCGTCATGGGGCGGTGCCGTCAGCCGTCGAGCGGGAGTCCGTGCGCGAAGAGGTTCTCGGGATCGACGGCTCTCTTGATGGCGGCCAGCCGGCGAAGGGTGTCGTGGTCGAAGGCGGCGTGAAGTTGGCTGACCCGCTCCTGGCCGGCGACGAAGTTGAGGTAGCCGCCCAATGGGGCGATGTGGTCGGCCAGCTTGTGCCACAACGCGGTGAATCGGTCCTCGGCGTCCCGCGCGGCGTCTGGCGTCGGGGTCAGCGCGACCGCCTCGAGCATGTACTGTCCGGCGCGGGCGGCGAAACTGGCGTGCGGGTCCTCGCGGGCGATGGCACCGCCGGCGTGGCGCAGTTCAGCGAACAGCACCGGTGACGGCTCGGCGCCGTGGCGAACGGCCTCGTGCATGGCGTCGGCCGTCGTCCGGTCTACGCGGGCCAGCCAGCGTCCGGTGGTGACGGCGGGCAGGGGATCGACGGGGTCGTTCGAGATGGCGGCGACGTCGCGGAACGGCATGGCCACGAACATGTCGTGTGCGGGCGGACGCCACCGGCGCCACAGATCGATCAGGGCCGCTGCCTCGTCCGGACGCCCGCAATGACAACCGCGGATGATCACGAAGGACTTCCCGCGCAACGGCTCCGGGACGATCTCGACGGGCGGGAACGCGGTGATGTTGTAGGCGCTGGTCATCTCATCCCCGACACCACGCACCCAGTCGAGGTAGAAGTCGAACGCTTCGCCGGCGGCGTCGACGGGGTAGAGCAGCGCTGCACCAGGTTCACGATGCTGCTGCATCTGCCGCCAATGCCCGGTCACGGTCTCGGGGAGCGGATCAAAAAAACGGCCCGGCGCTGGCCGGACACGGCGCCAAGGCCGTGCGCGACGCGATCGCCTCGACGATCACCACCCTGCCCGAGGCGTTGCGCAAGACGCTGACCTGGGACCAGGGCGCCGAGATGGCCCAACACGCACAGCTACGCATCGACGCCAGTATCGACATCTTCTTCTGCGATCCGCACAGCCCGTGGCAGCGGCCTAGCAACGAGAACACCAACGGGCTGCTGCGCCAGTACTTCCCCAAGGGAACCGACCTGAGCCGCTACAGCCGCGAGGACCTCGAAGCAGTCGCCCTGGCCCTCAACAATCGTCCACGCAAGACACTCGGATGGAAGACACCAGCCGAAGCCCTCAACGACCAGCTACTGTCGCTTCAGACCACCGGTGTTGCTACGACCGGTTGAGCCCAAGCTGGCTGCCCGCATCCGTGTGGTGGATCAGGCCGGTCAGGTCGGCCGTCCCTGCTCGGTTACGGGTCCAGATGGCCATCTCCAGCGCGTCGAGCACCAGGCTGGTGCGCATGGTGGTGTCGGCCCGC
>JADGGF010000051.1 GCA_019690055.1 Micromonosporaceae bacterium | reverse complement strand
AACGTCCACAGGCCCACCGACCACGAATCATCGAACAGCATCATCCCCTGCCGGGCCGCCTCGACGGCGATCTGGGCGCGGGTGGCGCCGCCCGCAGTGGGCACGGGCAAGGCCATCGAACCCGATATATCCATCACCGCGAGCATGCGGGCCGGACGGGTGAGCGAGATCCACGTGGCCAGCGCCTGGGCGACGGCCTGCTCGTCGAGCTGTCCGGTGGTGATGGTCGCGGGCGACCCCGGCATGGCGGGGAACTTGGCCAGGCCGTCCGGGCCACGCAGGCCGATCTCCGCCAGGTCGTCCAGGTACTCGTCCCCGCTCAGCGCCTGGCGGAACCGTTCGGCCAGGCGCTGCCGCTCGGCCCCGATGCCCGGCAACACCACGTACGGATAGTCCAGCGCCGGCGGCGCCGGTTGGACATAGACGGCGGCCAGCGGCACCGGCGGCCGGGTGGCGTTGTACGTGATCAGGGAGCGCTCGGCCAGCGGAGCGGCGCCCAGGGCCTTTGCGATCTCGGCCGGGTCGGCCGAGCGGGGGAAGCGCGACAGCAGGTCGTTGACGCCGGTGGCTCGACCGGCGAAGAGCGCCCGCATGATCGCCACGGTCGCGATGTCACTGTCGCTGGCGGACGCCGCGGCGGAGCCCAGGGCGACCAGCGTGGCCAACCCCACCGCGTCGCGGTTGGGCTCGACCACGCCCACGCGCAGCGGTTGCCCGCCGGTCAACTGCTCGAGGATCAGGCTCCAGGTCGGTAGCTGGGTCGGCCAGCCCAGGGCACCCGCGGCCGGCTCCGGGACCGCCAGCACGACCGGGCTGGTGGCGACGGCCGGAGCCTGCGACGGAACGAGGCTGGGGGCGGCCGAGCGGACCCGCACGAGCCAGGTCGACGAGTCGGGCACCCACACGTCCGGGACCGGCGCCGCGGGCCGCGTGACCGGGGGCGCCGAGGATGCGGCCGGGGCCAGCGACGTCAGCCCGGCCAGGGCCACCCCGGCCCGATCCGCGATCGCCAGCGCGACGTCCGCCGGCTCAGCGGAGGTGACCTCGACCGCAACGCACTCGCCCCCGGGACCCCGGGCCGTGTCGGACCACCGGACCGAGGCGTGCGCGAGCACCGGCGCGATCTCTGGTGCTGCGGCGATGGTCAGCCGCACCTCGCCCGAACAGGTCTCGTCGCCGCCCGCGGTCTGCCACAGCGTGAACACGCCGGCACCCGCGACGAGGACCATGGCCACAATGACGGCGCGTACACGCTTGGGAAGTCCGGGGCCGCGATGGCGTCCACCCACCGTTGCCCTCTCTCCTCAAAGACTGCTCCCTCGGAGTCAGAGCCATCCTGCGGATTCGACACCCGTGTGTCCACCCGAGACGCTCAATCGATTCGATCCGCCCCGGCAAGATCATTACATTTGGTCATCAAAGGGACGGGTGGGTCGTCGGGCTGTCACCGCGGGTGATCATTCCTACTAGGGTCGACACCATCGCCCGACCGAATCGACGCGCTCGGAGGACCCCCGTGCTCGATCGTGCCGCCACGCCCGCCGGCGCTGACCCGCTCACCAGCGCCGCCGTGCTCGCCAGCGGTGATCCCGCGATGATCGCCGCCGCCACCGAGGAGGCGATCGCCCGGGCCCGCGCCGGATTCGCCGCGGTCAAGTCCGGTACGCTCTCCGGGCTCGACCGGCTCGACGCGTACGACGACGCCATGGCGGTGCTGGCCAACACCGCCGACCCGGTCGACCTGGTCGCGGCGACCCACCCCGACGAGGCCACCCGCACCGCGGCCGAGGCGGCCAAGCAGCGGCTCGCCACGGTGCGCACCGAGGCGAGCCTGGACCGCGAGTTGTACGACGCCCTCGCGTCGATCGACCTCGAGACCATCGACGACCCGGGGACCCGGCACTACCTGGCGGTCACGCTGCGCGAGTTCCGCCGGGCCGGGGTGGACCGGGACGAGGCGACCCGGGCGCGGGTGCGCGAGCTCCAGGAGGAGCTGGTCACGATCGGTCAGGCGTTCGACCGCAACATCCGGACGGACACGCGCGCGGCGAAGCTGCCCGTGCAGGCCCTCGACGGGCTTCCCGAGGACTACGTCCGGGCCCACCCGCCCGGGCCGGACGGCCTGGTCACGATCACCACCGACTACCCCGACATCCTGCCATTCCTCTCGTATGCGCGCGACGCCGGCGCCCGGGAGCAGCTGTGGCGGCTGTTCCGGCAGCGCGGGCACCCGGCCAACGTGGAGGTGCTGCGGCGGATGCTGCAGGTCCGGCACGAGCTGGCCACCCTGCTGGGGTACCCGTCGTGGGCCCAGTACGCGGCCGAGAACAAGATGATCGGCAGCGCCGAGAACATCGCCGAGTTCATCGAGCGCATCGCCGAGGCGGCCCGGGGCCGGGCTGAGCGGGACTACGAGCGACTGCTCGCGCGCAAGCGGGTCGACGATCCCGAGGCGACGATGGTGGCGCCGTGGGACGCGTCCTATCTGGACGATCGCATCAAGGCCGAGCAGCTCGCCTTCGACACGCAGGCGTTGCGCCCGTACTTCGAGTACGGCCGGGTCAAGGCCGGGCTCATGGCCCTGGTCGAGCGCCTGTTCGCCGTACGGTTCGTGCCGCGGCCGGACATCCCGGTCTGGCATCCCGAGGTGGAGTGCTTCGAGGTTCAGAACAGCGACGGCACTCTGCTCGGGCGCATCTTCCTCGACATGCACCCGCGGCCGGACAAGTACAGCCACGCCGCGATGTTCCCGCTCACCACCGGCAAGGCCGGTCAGCGGATCCCCGAGTGCGCCCTGGTGTGCAACCTGCCGCGGCCGTCCGCCCAGGAGCCGGCGCTGCTGCGACACTCCGATGTGGAGACACTGTTCCACGAGTTCGGCCACCTGCTGCACCACATCTTCGCCGGGGCTGGGCGCTGGGCGGGCACGAGCGGCATCGCCACCGAGTGGGACTTCGTCGAGGCGCCGTCGCAGCTGCTGGAGGAGTGGGTCCGCGACCCGGAGGCGCTGGCCACGTTCGCGGTCCACTACGAAACAGGTGAACCCTTGCCGGCGTCGATGGTGGCGAAGCTGCGCGAGGCCGAGGAGCTGGGCAAGGGGCTCTACGTCCGGCAGCAGATGTTCTACGCCTCGCTGAGCCTGAACCTCTACCGGCGCGACCCGGCCGACATCGACCCGGTCGCCGTGGAGCGCGAGGAGCAGGAACGCCTGACGCCGTACAAACATGTCGACGGTACGTTCCTGCACCTGGGCTTCGGGCACCTCGACGGCTACTCAGCGCTGTACTGCACGTACATGTGGTCACTGGTGATCGCCAAGGACCTGTTCACCGTCTTCGCCCGCGACGGCCTGCTCAACCCCGAGGTCGCCGTCCGGTACCGCGACGCCGTGCTCGCCCCCGGCGGCACGGCGCCCGCCGCCGAGCTGATCGAGCGGTTCCTCGGCCGGCCGTACTCCTTCGACGCCTACCGGGCCTGGCTCGACTCGGACACCATCGAGCGTCAGCCGAGCACGTCGGCGTAGATCTTCTCAGCCGAGGTAGATCTTCTCAGCGCAGGACGTCGGCGTAGATCTGCAGCGTGCGCTGGGCGACGGCGCGCCAGGAGAACTGCTCCATGACGCGCTCCCGCCCCGCCTTGCCCATGGCGGCGGCCCGGGTCGGATCGGTGGCGAGTTCGGTCAGCGCCGCGGCCAGGTCGGCCACGAACCGGTCCGGGTGCACCGGCGTGCCGTCGCGCTCCTGCTCGATCGGCACCAGCAGCCCGGTGGTGCCGTGGTCCACAACCTCGGGGATGCCACCGGTGGCCGTGGCGACGACGGCGGTCGCGCACGCCATCGCCTCGAGGTTGACGATGCCGAGCGGCTCGTAGATCGACGGGCAGACGAAGACCGTGGCGTGGCTGAGGATCTGGATCACGTCGGGCTTGGGGAGCATCGCCTGCACCCACACGACGTTCGAGCGCTGAGAACGCAGCGCGTCCACGAGCTTGTTCACCTCGGCCGCGATCTCGGGCGTGTCGGCGGCCCCGGCGAGCAGCACCACCTGCACGTCGGGCGGCAGCGACGCGGCGGCCCGCAACAGGTACGGCAGGCCCTTCTGCCGGGCGATGCGCCCGATGAAGACCACGCTCGGCGCGTTCGGGTTGATGCCCAGCCGCTCCAGCACGCCGGTGCCCGAGTCGGGCCGATACTCATCTGTGTCGATTCCGTTGTGGACGACCCGCACCCGGTCGGGGTCGATGGCCGGGTAGGTGGCGAGGATGTCGTCGCGCATGCCCGACGAGACGGCGATCACCGCGTCCGCCGCCTCGAAGGCCGTACGCTCGCACCAGCACGCGACCGCGTACCCGCCACCGAGCTGCTCGGCCTTCCACGGGCGCAGCGGCTCGAGGCTGTGCGCGGTCACCACGTGCGGCACGCCGTGCAGGAGCTTGGCGAGGTGGCCGGCCATGTTGGCGTACCAGGTGTGGCTGTGCACGAGGTCGGTCCCCGCGACCCCGTCGACCATGGCCAGGTTGACCCCGAGCGTGCGCAGCGCCGGGTTGGCGCCGCTGAGGTCGGGCGGGTCGGCGTAGGCGGTCACCCCGGGCTCGACGCGCGGCGACCCGAAGCAGCGCACCCGCACCTCGGTCAGGCTGGGCTCGCCCGGCCGGCGCTCCTCCGCGAGCGCGCGCAGGCTGCGTGCGAGGTACTCGACGTGGACACCCGCGCCGCCGTAGACCTCGGGCGGGTACTCCCGGGTCAGCAGATCCACGCGCACCCGAGCAGACTAGCGCCGGACGGCGCCAAACTGTCGGTGTTCGGCTCGTGCTGCGACCTTGGGGTCGATAGCGTCGGAGCATGGCCTCGCCTAAGGTCCTCGCGATGGTCCTCGCCGGTGGCGAGGGCAAACGCCTGATGCCGCTCACCGCCGACCGAGCCAAGCCGGCGGTCCCCTTCGGCGGCGTGTACCGCATGATCGATTTCGCCCTGTCCAACCTCGTGAACGGCGGGTATCTGCGGGTCGTCGTACTGACCCAGTACAAGTCGCACTCGCTGGACCGCCACGTCACCAAGACCTGGCGGATGTCGAACCTGCTCGGCAACTACATCACCCCGGTGCCCGCCCAGCAGCGGCTCGGCCCCCGCTGGTTCGCCGGGTCGGCCGACGCCATTTACCAGAGTTTCAACCTGATTTACGACGAGAAGCCCGATTACGTCATCGTCTTCGGCGCCGACCACATCTACCGCATGGACCCGTCCCAGATGGTGGCCGACCACATCGCGTCCGGGGCCGGGGTCACTGTGGCCGGCATCCGGCAGCCGTTGTCGATGGCGAACCAGTTCGGCGTCATCGAGGTGGCATCCGACGGGCGGCGCATCGCCGCATTCCGCGAGAAGCCGAGCGAGACGGTCGGCCTGCCCGACGCTCCGGACGAGATCTTCGCGTCGATGGGCAACTATGTCTTCACCACCGACGTGCTCATCGAGGCGCTGACCAAGGACGCGGCCGACCCGAGCAGCCGGCACGACATGGGTGGCAGCATCATCCCGATGCTGGTCGAGCGCGGCGAGGCCAACGTGTACGACTTCCGGGACAACATTGTGCCGGGATCGACCGAGCGGGACCGCGGGTACTGGCGCGACGTCGGGACGCTGGACTCGTACTACGAGGCCAACATGGACCTTATCGCGATCAATCCAGTTTTTAATCTGTACAACTACGAGTGGCCGATCTACACAGAGAGCATGCCGTGGCCGCCCGCGAAGTTCGTGCACGGTTGGCAGGGCCGGATGGGCCGGGCGATCAGCTCGATGGTCTCGCCGGGCGCGGTCATCTCCGGCGGCCTGGTGGAGAACAGCGTGGTCGGGCCGAACGTCCGGGTGCACTCCTGGGCGCATGTGGAGGGCTCGGTGCTCATGGAGGGGGTCGACATCGGCCGGCACGCGGTGGTGCGCAACGCCATCCTCGACAAGAACGTCATCGTGCCCGAGGGGGCGCAGATCGGGGTGGATCCCGAGCGCGACCGCGCCCGGGGCTTCACCATCTCGCCCGGCGGCATTGTGGTGCTCGGCAAGGGCCAGAAGGTCGAGCCCTGAACTCGCGACCGCCGCCGGGTTGCCCATCGGTTTCCTTAGGATGACGAGTGTGACCGGACGGCTCTGGATCGGCGACATCTCCCCGCGGCTGGCCGAGGGTGCCTACCCGGCCAAGGCGGTCGTCGGCGAGCTCGTACCGGTGCGAGCGGTGGCGTTCCGCGAGGGGCACGAGCTCATCGGCGTGCACGTCGAGTGGCACGCCCCGGACGGCTCGGCCCGGCCGGCGGTACGCATGACCGGCTCACCGGGCACCGACACGTGGACCGCCACCATCCGCCCCGACACCGTGGGCTTGTGGACGTTTCGCATCGTCGCGTTCGCCGATCCCTACGCGAGCTGGCGGGCCGCGATCACCGCGAAGCTCGACGCCGGGCAGACCGAGCGCGAGCTGGCCGCCGACCTGGCGAGCGGCGCGCCGACCCGCCGCCGCGCGGCCCGGGGGGGGCCCGGCGCCGCGGCCCCGGCCGGCCGCGCGGCGGCCGCCGCGCTGCGCGACGCCACCGCCCCGCTGCCCGAGCGGGTGGGCCCGGCGCTGGCGCTGGCCGACCTGCTGTGGGCGCACCCGGTGCAGGAGCTGGTCACCCGCAGCGCCGCGTCATCGATCTGGGTGGACCGGCCCCGCGCGCTGTTCTCGGCGTGGTACGAGATGTTCCCCCGCTCGGAGGGGGCGGTCGTGGACGCCGACGGAAACCCGGTGGCCCACGGCACGTTCGCCACCGCCTCGGAACGGCTGGCCGGCATCGCGGCGATGGGCTTCGATGTGGTGTACCTGCCGCCGATCCACCCGATCGGGGAGGTGAACCGCAAGGGCCGCGACAACGCGCTGCGCGCCGCCCCCGGGGACGTCGGTTCGCCCTGGGCGGTCGGCTCGGCGGCGGGTGGCCACGACGCCGTGCACCCGTCGCTGGGCACCGTGGCCGACTTCCGGGCGTTCGTCAAGCGCGCGCAGGAGCTGGGCCTGGAGGTGGCCCTGGACCTGGCGTTGCAGTGCGCCCCGGATCACCCGTGGGTCACCCAGCACCCGGAGTGGTTCACCACACGCCCGGACGGCACGATCGCCTACGCGGAAAACCCACCCAAGAAATATGAGGATATCTACCCGTTGAACTTCGACAACGATCCGGAAGGGCTGCGGGCGGAGATCCTGCGCATCGTGCTGTACTGGGTCGAGCAGGGTGTGCGCATCTTCCGGGTGGACAACCCGCACACCAAGCCGATCGACTTCTGGCACTGGCTGATCTGGCGGGTCAAGCAGGCCGAGCCCGACGTGCTGTTCCTCGCTGAGGCCTTCACCCGCCCCGCGATCATGCACGCGCTGGGCACGATCGGCTTCACCCAGTCGTACACCTACTTCACCTGGCGCACCACCGCCTGGGAGCTGCGGTCCTACTGCGAGGAGCTGGTGGCCTCGCTGGACCACATGCGGCCCAACTTCTGGCCCAACACCCCGGACATCCTGCCCGAGCACCTGCAGACGGGCGGTCCGCCGATGTTCAAGATCCGGGCGATCCTGGCCGCGCTGCTGTCGCCGTCGTGGGGCATCTACGCCGGCTATGAGCTGTACGAGCACGAGGCCCGGGAGGGCGCCGACGAGTACAAGGACAACGAGAAGTACCAGTTGCGGCCCCGCCCGTGGGCCCAGGCGGAGCGCGCCGGTGTCTCGCTCGCGCCGTTCCTGGCCCGGCTCAACGCGATCCGCCGGGAGAACCCGGCGCTGCAGCAGATGCGCACCCTGCGCTTCCACGACATCGACAACGACCAGGTGCTGTGCTGGTCCAAGCGCGACCCCGACACCGGCAACACGATCCTCGTGGTCTGCTCACTGGACCCGCACCACGCGCACTGGGCGAACACGACGCTCGACATGCCCGCGCTCGGTCTGGACTGGACGGACCGGATGACGGTGCGCGACCTGGTCACCGGAGCCGAGTACGACTGGGGCCAGCACAACGTTGCCCACCTGGACCCGGCCCGGGAACCCGCCCACATCTTCCTGGTCATCCCGAGGCAGGCCTCGTCGCCGCCGGCGGCGCCGGCCGCCGCGGGCCCGGGCGTGGTCGCGAGGGCGTCGTGACCGAGATCATCGTCGGCCCGACGTACGACCCGCACGGCGTGCTCGGGGCGCACCCGGTCGCCGAGGGGACCGTCATCCGGACGCTGCGCCGCGGGGCCACCGACGTCGCGGCCATTGTGGACGGTCAGCGGTACCCCATGCAGCGCCTCATCCAGGAGGGCATCTTCGAGACGACGGTGCCCGGGCGGGTGACGGAGTACCGCATCGAGGTCGACGGGCGCGTCACCGACGACCCCTACCGGCACCTGCCCACGCTGGGCGAGTTCGACCTCGCGTTGATCAGCGAGGGCCGCCACGAGCGACTGTGGACGGTGCTCGGGGCGAACGTCACGCCCCACGGCGTGGCCTTCGCGGTGTGGGCGCCGACGGCGCAGGGCGTCCGGGTGGTGGGCGACTTCAGCGGCTGGGGGCCGCACGACGGGTGGCCCATGCGCTCCATGGGCGCCAGCGGTGTGTGGGAGCTGCTGGTCCCGGACGCCCAGCCGGGCCAGCGGTACAAGTTCCGCATCCTCGGCCGGGACGGGGTGTGGCGGGAGAAGGCCGACCCGCTCGCCCGGGCAACCGAGGTGCCGCCGCGCACGGCGAGCGTCATCTACCGGTCGACCTACGACTGGGGCGACGCCGACTGGCTGGCCCGCCGCGACACCGGCGCGCCGTGGCGGGAGCCGGTGAGCATCTACGAGGTACACCTGGGGTCGTGGCGGCCGGGACTGTCCTATGCGGACCTCGCGACCGAGCTGGTCGCCTATGTGCAGCGGATGGGCTTCACCCACGTGGAGTTCCTGCCCGTGATGGAGCACCCGTATGGCGGGTCGTGGGGCTACCAGGTGACCGGCTACTACGCGCCCACGGCCCGACTGGGCGACCCGGATGGCTTCCGGCTGCTCGTGGACCGCCTGCACCAGGCCGGGATCGGCGTGATTCTCGACTGGGTGCCGGCGCATTTCCCGCGCGACGACTGGGCGCTGGCCCGCTACGACGGCACGCCCCTGTACGAGCACCCCGATCCGCGCCGGGGTGAGCACCCCGACTGGGGCACATACGTCTTCGACTACGGCCGGCCCGAGGTGCGCAACTTCCTCGTGGCCAACGCGCTGTACTGGATCGATGAATTTCACGCCGACGGGCTGCGGGTGGATGCCGTGGCGTCGATGCTGTATCTGGACTACTCCCGGGCCGACGGCGAGTGGGCGCCAAACGTCCACGGTGGACGGGAGCACCTGGAGGCGATCAGCTTCCTGCAGGAGCTGACCGCGACCGTCTACAAGCACCACCCGGGCGTCATGATGATCGCCGAAGAGTCCACCGCCTGGCCCGGCGTCACCCGGCCGACCACCGAGGGCGGGCTGGGCTTCGGGTTCAAGTGGAACATGGGCTGGATGCACGACACGCTCCGCTACATCAGCAAGGACCCGGTCCACCGGCAGTACCACCACAACGAGATGACCTTCGCCACGGTCTACGCGTGGAGCGAGAACTTCGTGCTTCCGATCAGCCACGACGAGGTGGTGCACGGCAAGAAGGCACTGGTGGCCAAGGCGCCCGGCGACTGGTGGCAGCAGCGGGCCACGCTGCGGGCGCTGCTGGGGTTCATGTGGTCGTTCCCCGGCAAGCAGTTGCTCTTCATGGGGTGCGAGCTCGCCGACGGTCGGGAGTGGAGCGAGGAGCGGGGCCTGGACTGGTCGTTGCTGGAGCGCGAGGAGCACGCCGGCGTGGCCCGCCTGGTGGCTGACCTCAATGCGACGTACCGGTCCGCCCCGGCGTTGTGGACCCGCGACACCAGCCCCGACGGATTCGCCTGGATCGTCGGTGACGACGCGGCCAACAACGTCTTCGCCTTCGCTCGGTACGGCGCTGGCGGCGAGGTGCTGGTCTGCGTCGCCAACTTCGCCGGCGTACCGCACGAGAACTACCGCCTCGGCCTGCCCCGGCCCGGGCGCTGGCTCGAGGTCATCAACACCGACGCCACCTCCTACGGCGGCTCCGGGGTCGGCAACGGCGGCCACGTCGATGCCCAGGACGCTCCCTGGCACTCCCACCCCGCCTCGGCGACGCTGCGCATCCCGCCGCTGGGCGCCCTATGGCTGCGCCCCGAATGACCAGCGGGCTGACGAGCGGGTCGGCCGCGGGATCGAACCGCAGCGCCGGTGCCGAGTCCAGCGGCGGCCCCATCACCGGGGAGATGAGCGGATGCACGAGCCCTACGTCGGTCTCGCCCTCGCCCAGCAACTCCTCGTGCATCTTCTCGCCGGCCGCAGTCCGGTGTAGACGGTGCTCCTGACCGACCACAGCGACATCGACGACGACCTGTTGTCGGAGGCATTGCTGATCTTCGACACGCTGGGACGGCTTCGGCACGCCAACGTCGAGCGCCCGTAGTCGAGCGTCTCTCGTCGAGCGCCGCTGGCCCAGCACCGCAGACCCGGCCCGGGATTCGGCGCGGCCGGCTACGACTCGGCCGACAGACAGCCCGGTTCGTTCAGCCGTACGGGTCGCGGTGAGTTGGAGACCCTCGCGTTCATCCGGAACACGATGGTCAGGGACTGGCCGGCCTCGATACTCGCGGTGTCCGGATTCGTCGGGGTAAGGCAGACGCGGCCCAGGGCGGGGAAGGCCCGGACGGTGCCCTGCGGTTCCTCGACCTCCAACGGCAGCGGCGACCAGTCGAGAATGTCCACGGCGACGTTCTGCCAGACCTGCGGCACTGTGCGCCGATTCGCGATCTGCACGGTGACGCGGTAGCCCTCGTTCCCGGGCAGCGGCGCGGCCGTGAAGTAGCCGACCTCGAGCCCTTCTGACGGGCCCGGGCTGCTCTCGGTCGGCGCGGTCGTGGTGGTGGTTGGAGCGGGAGCGCCGGAAGTGGTCGGGCCGCCCGGGCCCCGGGTGGTGGTGGGACCAGCGGTTGGCTCGGAGGTTGCGCCCGTACCGGGCGAGGCCTCGGCCGACGCCGTCGCCGGCGTTTGGTTGCCGATCGCGCCGACCTCGGGCACGGGATCGTCGAGGGGGGACTCGACGGGCGCCCGCGACCACGGTATGACCGACGGAACGATGAGCAGGCCGGCGATGACCGCGACCAGACCCAGCCCCACCACAACCCATACGGGCAGCGCACCGAGGGCCCGCGAGCGCCGGTTGGACACCGGGGGCTCGGCCGGGACCGCGGCCTCGGGCGCGAACGGCGGCACGTCAGCCTCGTCGAGGAACGGGTCCTGCGGTGGCGGCAGCCCAGCTGAGGAACCACCAAGCCGATGGCCACGCGGCGAGGCCGGCGGCTGGTCGGCAGGCGGCGCAGGTGGTGGCGCCGGCGCATCACTCATAAGAACCGCCCCGGTCCAAAGGAGAGATTGCGCGAGGCACGCTATACGACCCTGGCAAGCGCTTCGCGCCCCACCACACCGGCAAGCGCTTCGCGCCCCACCACACCGGCAAGCGCTTCGCGCCGGGCATTCGACGACTCCCATCTCGCACTATCTGTGCGAAATGTGTTCGACGGAGGGTGATGGTTTGCGGACCATGTGACGGGTGACCACGACCCAGCACCGTCCGCTGCTCGCTCCCGCCATGCGTGCGGGACGCAGGACGGCGCCCCGGACGACCCGCCGGCTGTTCGGCGAAGCCGCGGGCGCGGTCGACGTCGTCCAGACCATTGGCCATCACGGCGGCAGCCCGTTCGCCGTCCTCGACGTGTTCCTGATGATGCCGTTCCTCGACGGCAGCCAGCCGTTCGCCCGCTCGCAACGGCTGACGTCAGTCCGCGCGGAGGCGACCCTGCGCCCGGCGGGCACCGAGCCCGTACGGACGGTGGTCGCCGCCGGCCGCACCGCGCACCTCGTCACGGGCGACGGCTGGACCCTGATGTCGGTCCGCTGGGCTGAGGGCGGCGCGAACGTCGAGGTGGTGGCCGCCTCCGAGGAGCTCGCCACGTCCGTGCTCGAGCAGGCCGTCGACGGGGCGTCGGACGAGTTGCCGGCCGACGACCCGCGAGTGGAGGTCGGCTTCTGGCACCTGACCAACAACGGCGCACACCGGCGGGAGCTGCCGATCACCGCGCAGCCGTGGGCCGAGATCCGGCACAACTATCCGGCCCCGGCCGCGGAGGCGTTCGACCAGCTCATGCAGCTCGACGGAAGCGCGATCACCGGACGCATCCTGCTCGTGCACGGACCGCCCGGCACCGGCAAGACGACGGCCCTGCGGTCGCTCGCGAAGCAGTGGCGCGAGTGGTGCCAGCTCGACTTCGTGCTCGACCCGGAGCGGCTCTTCGCCTCACCCGGCTACCTCATCGAAGTCATCATGGGTGACGATGATGATGACGAGAAGCCGTGGCGGATGCTGCTGCTGGAGGACTGCGACGAGCTGATCCGCCCCGGCGCCAAGGCGTCGGCCGGCCAGGCACTGTCGCGCCTGCTGAACCTGACCGATGGCCTGCTCGGGCAGGGCCGGCAGGTCCTCGTGGCCATCACGACGAACGAGGACATCCGGCGGCTGCACCCCGCGATCACCCGCCCCGGACGGTGCCTGGCCCGTATCGAGGTCGGTCGCCTGCCGTACGACCAGGCCATGGCCTGGCTCGGCGACAGCGATGCTCGCGGGCGGGTGCCAACTGCCGGCGCCACGCTCGCCGAGCTGATCGCCCTGCGGGACGGCACCATGCCGGTGGGCACCGCCGAGGTCGACACCGCCACGGGCCTCTACCTGTAGCGGTACGGCTTCCTGTCGCGGGCTTTGGTACCCGTGGCGGCGCTTGTGCTGACAGGGGTTTGTCCGATCAGGACGCTCACCGGTCAGATTTCCGAGAAATTCGGAAATCTGACCGGTGAGTGGGATCTTGGCGGGGTCGGTCGGGGGCTACAGCGGACACCGGGCTAGAGCGTTTCCCAGGTGCGGGCGGTCAGGTTGTTCTTGACCTTGTTCAGGTACTGCTGCCCAATGGGACCGATCTGGATCGTGTCGTCCGATCCATCCTCCGGCGTGCCGTTGAGGTTCTCGACGTTCTGGAAGCCGACGTTGTACGCGGCGATCACCGCGTCACCCAACCGCACCATCGCGCCGTCGGTCCCCACCGGCATGCTCGCGTTCAGGTCGTACGTGCCGAAGTAGTAGAGACCGAAGTACATCACGAGCCACTCGAGGTACATGGCACCAATAGCGGCATTTCCATTGACGTTATTGATGTCGTAGCTGCGGTCGAACCGCTGGTTCATCCAGTTCGCGGTGTCGGACCGCACCTGCATCAGGCCGACCTCGCCGAACTCACCGACCGCCGTCGAACGCCAGCAGCTTTCGGTCATCGCGATCGCGTACATCAGGTCCGCGGGGATGGTGATCGGCGGGTACGGCCCGCCCGGCCAGCCGCTGGGGGCATCCACCCCGATCCAGTACTGCTCCGCCCCCGCGGCAGCGAGCGCCGTTCTCACCTCCTCCACGGGCGCGTCACCCGGGCCGCGAACGCAACTCGGATCCACTGGCGGAGCTGGCGGCGGCGGTGGCGGCGGGAGCTCGACCGGCGCAGGCCGCTCCGTGACCACCTCCTGCGGCCGCTGCACCGGTGGCGGGGCCGTCGTCGGCGACGGGGTCGGTGAGGGCGTTGGTGATGGTGAAGGTGACGGTGTCGGCGAGGGCGTGGCGCTGGCCGACGCCGAGCTCGACGTGGCCGGGGCCGGATCGGCCGACTGGGCCGGTCGATCGGGGCGCAGGGCCAGGAACACTCCGGTGCCGATCAGGACCACGGCGAGGAACGACGCCGCGACGGCCACCACCGAGCGACGACGCCACCACGGGGCATTGTCGTCGCGGTGGGTGGGGATGGACGGAAGATAGACCGTCGGTTCGTCGACGCCGTACGAACGGTCATATCTGTACATAGGCGGCTGCTCCCCCGAAGGCATGGGTTCGACCATACCCCGCACCGGCGACCGACCTGGACCCGCGACGCGCGGCCGGACACGGGACGCACGTCACGTTGCCCGGCCCAGCCACCCGTCACTTCATCGGCGGGCGTCGAGGCGTACCTCGGGGTACTGCGGCGACGGGCCGTCGAGCAGTGGCGCCGGCCGGCCGCGCAGGTGCCGATCGAAGAACGCCACCGAGTACGCATTGATGATCTCGTGCACTCGCCGGACGCCGAGCGGGCCACCCACGCGGAGCTGTACCAGCGGGGAGAACAACGGGGCGTCGGTCATCTCGATGTGGAACATGCCCGGCACCTCGACGTAGTAGCCCGGCCCGGGCAGGCGGTCAAAGACCGCGCGCATCGTCGATAGAGTCTCCTCGATATTAGCCTCGCTCCAGCCCCCGGATCGCTGGCGCTCCAGCCGCATGGTGTCCGCGTCCCGCGTGATCATCATCGTCGGCTGGGTCAGGCCCGCCTCGACCACCTCGGTGGTCAGGTAGGCATCCTCGAGCAGGCAGGCCCGCAGTCGTGGTTCGCGCAGGCAGGCGGTGCCGCCGACGTTGCCGCCGAGCGACTGGCCGAACAGGCCGACGCGCGCCAGGTCCAGCCGGCCGGTCAAGAGGCCCTGCGGGTCGGACCGGTTCACGTCCGCCAACCGGTCGAGGACGAACGAGACGTCCTGGGCCAGGTGCGGGACGAAGCTGTCGGCAAGGGGGTTGTGGGGCGGCGCGGTCTGCGGGTCGTAGCCCGGCTGGCGGTGGGGC
>JADGGF010000684.1 GCA_019690055.1 Micromonosporaceae bacterium | reverse complement strand
GGTGTGCGGTCGGGGGTGTCGGCGGCGGCTGTGGTGGTGGTTTGGTCGGTGTGGGCTTGGCGGCGGGTGAACAGTCCGCCGGCGGCGATGGCGGCGAGGGGGTCTTTGCCGCCGAGTTGGGTGATGCGGCGGTAGGGGCGTAGCAGGAGCCAGCCGACGATGCCGCACAGCAGCACGAGGACGACCTGCAGCCAGCCGGGGATGGTGGTGGTGTTCATGATCAGGTCGACGGCGTGCAGGTAGATGGCGGCGCCGGTGCCGAAGACGATGATGTTGAACAGGGCGGCGACGACGGAGTGCATGAGTCGGCGGAAGCCGCCGCTGACCGGGCGCAGGATCGCGATGGTGCCGATGATGGGGGCGGCGATCACGGCCCAGCGGAAGATCAGGAAGCCGAGCAGGACCAGAAGCGACGCGGTCAGATCGAACAGCGCGAACATGATCGCGGAGATCAGGGCGATGAACCCCGCCCCGATCCGCTCCATCCCCTTAATGCCCTGCAGATACTGATACGCCTCCGGATCCTCCGCCTTGATCTGCTCAGCCACCCGCATCCAGTCTCGGGACTTACGCTCGACCAGCACCCGATAGGTGGCCGCGTCGACCCGGTCGGCCGCCTCGCCCCAGGACAGGGTGCGCGCGTAGTAGAGGGCGAGGCCGTACTTCTGGGCGGTCTCGCTGTCCGCCGATCCCAGCAGACCACGCAGCCAGTTGCGGTAGAGCAGCGTATGGACGGCGGTGTCGCTGCCGCGCAACGCCGGCGGCCGGTGGTCGACGCAGGCCTCGGGAGTGAGCGGGCACTGGTCCGGCGGTACCGTCGCCGACGGTGGCCCGACCGCCCGGTGGATGGCGTCCAATGTGGTCACCAGGGCCTGGTCGGCGACTCGGGCACTCTGCACCGGCCACGCCGCCACCACGGTGACGATGAGCATGACCAGGCCGGCCCAGCCGGCCGTGGTCACTGCCGCGCTCATCTCCGCCTGACGCGAGCGCCACAACAGATAGACACCCACTATGGCCACCGTGATGACGCCGAACACCGTGAAGACCCGCTCGTACAGCGACCGGGTCGCCTGCTCCACCAACGAATCGGCCCAGCTCCACATGAGGCCGGGATTCCAGGCCCGCTCGCGCACCGCGTTCGCCGCGCCGACGGTGGCCACCGCCATCATGAACTCGACGTTGGCGATGGTCGTTTCGAACTTGTAGTCCGGATGCAGGACCGTCGCGGCGCAGCCGACGTCGTACGTCGTGTAGGAGTAGCCGGCGTAGCCGTGGGTCGTGTAGAGCCCGGCGACGCCGGAATGCCGGTCGACGTCGGACCGCTCGGCAAACCACCCGCCCAGCCCGGCGTCCGGGGCGTCCGGCGTGGGTGCCTTCAGGCAGGCCACCCGGTTGCCTAGGACGTCGCCCAGCCCGTCGAGGCACCGCTGTACGTCGATGCGCCACTCTTCGAGCGAGCACGGGTCCGGCCGGGCGCCCGCCGCCACCGGGTCGGCGGCCAGCACGGGTGGCGGCGCAGCCATCGCCCAAGCCATCACGATCGCGGCCACCCGACGCGCCATCACAGCGCGAGCAAACCGCACCGCGCGGCGGAGCGAAATGAACTACTGCCGCCTCTTCGCTGCCCCTACCCGCCTCATCCGATCACTTCCACCGATCGCCCACGCCCCGAGCCGTACGCCGGAGCCGCCCGGCTACGCCAACCCCCGCGGCCGCCGGCCTCTGCTCGGGCGCTCCGGCAAACCTGGGTTTATTGGCTCGGCAGACTTCGGGTTAGGAGCCAGGCAAAGTTGGGGTTAGCGGCTCCGCAAACCTCGGGTTAGCGCGCCGGCGAGTTCGGGGTTAGCCGTTCGACAACAGGCCCTGGGGCGATCGGGCTGACGGTGGGCGCCGGTCCGGAGCAGAGCGGTAGGACGGCCCGCTGCCCCGGACCGGCGGGTTCCGACGTGGCCCTACAGCGGTAGCCAGAGGGCCAGGACGGCGGGTGGCTCCCAGCCGGGCAGCGAGGTGTGGGCCTGCCGGCACTGGTAGGCCACGCCGTTGTACGTCACCCGGTCACCGACCGCGTAGGCCTGGTAGGGAGCCCAGGCCGGGTACGGCCCGGGTGGGGTGGTCGTGACCGGTGGCGTCGTCGTCACGGGGGGAGTCGTCACCGGCGGCGTCGTCGTCACCGGGGGCGTGGTGGTCACCGGGGGTGTCGACGTCGGTGTCTGGGTC
>JADGGF010000683.1 GCA_019690055.1 Micromonosporaceae bacterium | reverse complement strand
CCGATAACCAGCGTGTCGTCGAAATCCAGCAGAGCGGTGTGGACACCGGTGAGCTCGGGCATGGCCTCCAGAGTAATGCGCGCTGGGTCTCGGGTCGGCGCGGCGTGGCCGCGCATGTTCCATATTGGACGGTTCGGTCTGCTCGTACGCCTTGCCCCAATTGCCCCGCCGGTCGGGCCCCGGTACCCGGCCACGCCGATCCTGTCCCGACGGCGTCTCGTTCCGCCGGGGCTGGGCGCGAGGCTGCGCCGGTGGTGGCGCTGGCTACGATGCGTGCGTGATCACCGGCCCGAGCAACGAGTCGAGCCCGCCCTCGCTGGCCGACTTCCTGGCCGCCCCCGACGAGGCGGTCGCCGCGGTGATGCCGCCCACCGTGATCCTGTCGATCGGCGGCACGCGCCGCAGCGCGGCGCTGAGCGGTGTCTCGACCGACAGCGACGACTACGCAAAGCATTCGCGACCAAAGATGATCGCATGTTTCGATCTCTTCTTCCGGCTGGGTGCCCGCCACATCTTCAACTGCGTGGTGCGTCCCACCCAGTTCGAGGAGGTGGGCCGCTACCGCGAGCAGCTCGTCCAGTGGATCGACTGGGGCCTGGGCGGGGCCGAGGCGCTCGCTGACTATGCCGAGCGGGGCTGGCGCGTGCGGATCGGCGGCGTCGAGGCCGTACCGGAGCTGCGCGAGCTGCGCGATCGCCTCGTCGCGGCCACACCGGCCGCGGCGACGCACACGCTCTGGCTCTACGTCACCCCCACCCGGGAGACGCTGTGGCAACAGATGCTGGCGGCCGCGCGGGCCAGTAAGGCGGGCACGCAGGCCGAGCTCATCCGCGCGATCCTGGGGGAGGACGTGCCCCCCGCTCGCCTGTGGATCGGCGCCGGCAAGCCGACGATCACCCCGGACCAGGTGCCGCTCGCCATCCTCGGGGAGCTGAACTGCTACTGGACGCAGCGGCCCGGCTATGACATCGATGAATCGATGGTGCGCCGGATCGTCTACGACTTCGCCTACCGCCGCCAGACCTGGCGGGCGGACAAGTCGTCCCGGTACGCCGACATCGAGCAGATGCGGCCGATCTGGGAGAGTCCGCGGATCCTCGGCCTCGGCAAGCGGGCCGGCGGCTTCTGGTACCCCGACTACACGCAGGACGATGAGCCCTGATCGTGTTGGCCGGGTCAGGCCGTCCGGGTCACCGAGCAGGGCAGGCCGAGGAAGTGACCGTACGACCGAAACGCCGAGTCGGCGACCGTACGGTCCCGTGTGGACAGTGCCACCAGCGGAGTCACCGCGACATCGACCTTGGTGCGCTTGACGGTGCGGCGCCAGGTGCCCACCTGCACGGTATCAGGACCTGCTGGCGCTGATCCCGCCGGACGTACGATCACTGGCGTCGATGGCCAGCCAGGGCCCGTCTCGGCGGTGTCCAACCTCCTGCCCGGCCGGCCCGCCTCCGGCCCGCTCCCGGCGGTTCCCGGGATCAGGACCCCGGGCTGGGCTCAGGAGCCGAACCGGGCGGCCGGGTCCTCCGCGGCGGCGTAGAGGACCTCCGCGGGGACCGCGCCGGCCAGCAGGCGGCCGTCGTCGGTGAGCAGCACGGTGAACACCCGGGTCGACAGCAGCCGGCCCGAACCCCAGTCCCCGCTCACGACGGGCAGCAGCTCGGTCAGGCCGGGCGTCGGGGAGTCGCCATCGCGCGTGCCGGCGCCGAACGCCTCCGGGAGACGGGCCGCGAACACCGTCGTCCAGCCCTGGCCGATCAGGGCGAACGGCGGCCGCGCGGTCGACTCGTCGCCGCGCCACGGCGTTTTCGGCATCTGCTCGCCCGGCTTGTGCGCGCCCAGGTCGCTCGGGTCGAGCTCGTCGACCTCGACGACGCTGGTGCCCAGCGGCGGCTTGAACTCGAACTGGGCTTGGTCAGGACGGACCAGGTGCAGCTCGGTGAAGGCCACCTCGAACGCCGGCGCCCCGCCGTCCCGGGTCAGGACGGCGAGCCGCAGCGGAATGTGCGCCTCGGCGTCGACAGCGATCACGATCGACTTGATCAGCGTCCGGGTGTCGCGCGGCGCCAGCGTGAGCTCGTACGCCGGCCGGCCGGCCACCGTCGCGCCGCTGTCGGTCGTCACGTCGGTCCCGAAGGCCCCCAGCAGCGTCAGGGCGAGCCGCGCGATCGTCTCGGGGTCCAGACCGGCCGGGGTCGGCAGCGTGGCGTCCGGCACGTGGCCGGT
>JADGGF010000682.1 GCA_019690055.1 Micromonosporaceae bacterium | reverse complement strand
GTCGTTGGGGTCGAAGGTGCGCGGCGAGAAGTCGTCGACCTCGGGCAGCTCGACCGGCAGCATCGACTCGGGCAGCGCGATCGGCAGCCCGGTCTCGTCATAGACGATCGGGAACGGCTCGCCCCAGTACCGCTGGCGGCTGAACAGCCAGTCGCGCAGGCGGTAGGTGACCGCGCCCTCGCCGTGCCCCTCCCGCTCCAGCCACTCGATGATGGCCGCCTTCGCCTCGGCCACCCCCAGCCCGTTCAGGCTCAGCCCTGTCTCCGGATTGGCCGAGTTGATGGCCGGCCCGTCACCGATGTACGCCTTGCCGTCAAAGTCCGCCGGCGGCTGCACGGTACGGATGATCGGCAGATCGAAGACCTCGGCGAACTCCCAGTCGCGCTCGTCCTGGCCGGGCACCGCCATGATGGCGCCGGTGCCGTAGCCGGCCAGCACGTAGTCGGCGATGAAGACGGGGATCTTGGCCCCGTTGACCGGGTTGGTGGCGTAGGCGCCGATGAAGACGCCGGTCTTCTCCCGCGACTCGGCGGTTCGCTCGGCCTCGGTCTTGCGGGTCGCGAAGGCCCGGTAGGCCGCCACCGCCTCGGCCGGGGTCTTGTGGCCGCCGGTCCAGGACTTCTTCGTGCCCTTAGGCCAGGCCGCCGGCACCAGCGAATCCACGATCTCGTGCTCCGGCGCCACCACCATGTACGTCGCGCCGAAGACCGTGTCCGGCCGGGTGGTGAACACCCGGATCACCGTGTCGCCACACGGGAAGTCGATGTGAGCACCGGTGGATCGGCCGATCCAGTGCCGCTGCATCTGCTTGACCGGCTCCGGCCAATCCAGCTTGTCCAAGTCCTCCAGCAGCCGGTCGGCGTAGGCGGTAATCCGCATCATCCACTGCTTCAAGTTGCGCTTGAAGACCGGGAAGTTGCCCCGCTCACTGCGCCCCTCGGAGGTGACCTCCTCGTTGGCCAACACGGTGCCCAGACCGGGGCACCAGTTCACCGGCGCCTCGCTGACGTAGGCCAGCCGGTGATCGTCGACGATCCGCCGCCGCTCCACATCGGACAGCTCCGTCCACGGGCGACCGTCCGGAGTGGAGCGCTCGCCCCGCTCGAACTCCCCGATCAGCTCGGCGATCGGGCGGGCCTTGCGCTGGACGGGGTCGTACCAGGAGTTGAAGATCTGCAGGAAGATCCACTGGGTCCACCGGTAGAACGGCACGTCGGTGGTGGCGACCGAACGCCGGGGATCGTGCGCCAGGCCCAGCCGGCGCAACTGGGCCCGGTACCGCCGGATGTTGTCCTCTGTGGTCAGCCGCGGGTGCTTGCCGGTCTGCACGGCGAACTGCTCGGCCGGCAGCCCGAACGCGTCGAAGCCCATCGCGTGCAGCACGTTGCGCCCGGCCATCCGCTGGTACCGGCCGTAGCAGTCGGTCCCGATGTAACCCAGCGGATGCCCGACGTGCAGCCCGGCCCCCGACGGGTACGGGAACATGTCCAGCACGAACAACTTCTCCGCCCCGGCTCGCGGGTGGGACGAGTCGGCCAGCTCGCCCACCGGGTTCGGGGCGTAGAACGTGCCGTGCTCCTCCCAGTAGTCCTGCCAGCGCTCCTCGATCTCGTTCGCCAGCGCCGCCGTGTAGCGGAACGGTGGGATGTCCGCAGCGCCGGCCGTCGGCTCACGCTCCGCCAGGCGTACGGCCGCCGCCTCCGCCGTCGCCGCCGGGGCCGTCTTGGCCGGCTTGGTGGCCTTGCCGGTGTTCGTGGCCTTCGCCGCCTTTGCCGGGGTGGCCTTGGCGGCCTTCGCTGGGGCGGCCTTGGCGGGCGCCGCCTTCGCCGTCGGGGTCGCCTTGCCCGCCGTCGTGACCTTCGCCGCCTTCGCCGCCGCGGCCGTGGCCGTGGTCCTGGCCGCCTTCGCGACAGCGGCCTTGGCGGCCTTCGTGACCCCGCCGGCCTTGGCCGCCTTCGTGACCGGGGGCTTGCCTGTGGCGCCCGCGCCGTCCGCCTTGCTCATCGATGCCACCTCACGTCATCGGGTCGATCTGATAGGCACGTCGTTCTCGTATCGCGCGGCCGGTCCGCTCCTTCGCCGCGCCGCTCTCGCGAGCCGGGCACAAAAAAGCCCCTCGCGCAGGAGGGGTCGCCGTGCTGTCGCGGTAGTCGCGTCAGCACGGCCTGGTAAGGAGCAGGACACACCCGGCCCCGCGGCCGGAGCGCGCAAACCCGGCCTCGCGGCCCGGGCG
>JADGGF010000681.1 GCA_019690055.1 Micromonosporaceae bacterium | reverse complement strand
ACCGTACCCACCCTGCGGCCGTACGCACCCGCGACCGCACCCGCCCGGTGATCGTCCGGCCCAAGAGTCGCGGGGGACACGACGGCGGGTGCTCGCCGGTCGATAGGCTGCCCCGGTGAGCAAGCGACGCCGCTCTGCACCTCCGAAGCGTGACGCCCGTCCCCAGCGCACGAAGGTCGAGGACGTCTACGTGCCGCGCCCGTTCGCCGGGTTGGCGGACGAACCGGACTGGGTCGCGCTGCGCGAGCTCGTCCCGGCCGCGACCTCGCCCCTGCGACTGTCGGAGAAGGCCCGGGCCGAGTACGGGGATCGCGAGATCGTGCTCGCCACGGTGCTGCCGCTGGCCTGGCCCGGCCTGGTCAAGCCCGACGGGCGCATCTTTCTCGGCCTGCAACGGCAGACCCGGTCCGGCGACGTGAGCCGCGATCTGGCGGTGACCCTCGAGCTGGCGTTTGCGACCGAGCCCGGCTCGCCCGTGCAGATCCCGCCGCTGCCCGGGCGCGGCGCCCGCCTGCAGGACCTGCTCAGCAGCGACGGCTTGGAGATCACCGTCCGGGACGGCTTCGACTTCTGGATCGACGGCGAGGCGAGTCCCGAGGTGCAGGCGTCGCTGGAGCGGGCGAACGCCTCGGTCGTCCCGACCGTCCGGATGGCCGTGGCTCCGGCCGCGTACTGGTGCCGGTTCCCGGACAAGGCGCACGTGCGCTGGGTGCTCGGCGACGACGAGAACCTCGCGCTGGCGGCCCTGGCCCGGCTGTCCCGCGCCGGCGAGCTCACGCTCGGCCCGCAGACGCGCTTCGCCGGGATGTTCCGGGCGCACGGACTGCTGGTGCCGGTCTGGGACCTGCCGACCGGGCCGGCGGCCGTCGACTGGGAGGAGCCGTTGGCCGCCTTCGCCGCTCGGTACGCGACGGCCCGCGAGGCCGGCGTGGAGCTCGATGCCGAGGAGCGCCGGGCGCGGGCGGGACTGCTCACCCGGCAGGTCGCGCTGCGCTGACCGTACGGTCGGTGAGCGGTTGAGTGAGTCTCATTCACCGACAACTGTCAGGTGCCTACGCCTGTACAGAGGTTCCGACAGACACATACGGTGATTGAACACTCGCTATCCGTAAGTCACGAGGAACCAATGATGAATACGCTCCCCTCTTCGACCCGGGCACCGGAACGCGAACCCATGGGACTGCTCCAGCGGTGGCGGGCGAGGCGGGCGGAACGGGAGCGTCGTCGGGCCCTCGCGGGACGGCAGCGGGTTGTCCACCGGGTGGAGATGCTCGGCCCGAACTGGCACATCGTCGACTACAACCCGGAAGATCCGGACTTTCTGGCGATCGGGCCGGGCGGCATCTTCCAGGTGACCGTGGCCGACATTGGCCGCTCCACGGTGGAGATCGCTGGCGACGTGGTCCAGATCAATGGCCACCGGCCGCCCTACGTCGCCCTGGCCCGGCGCGACGCCGCCCGCATCTCGGAGCAGATGTCGGCCGCGGCCGGCCGGCGGATCCCCGTGGTGCCGGTGGTCGCGTTTCTCGGCACCGGCAAGGTCATCTACTACGGCACGCCCCCCGAGGGGTGCGTGGTGACGACGTACGGCGACCTCGGCCGGGCACTCAACGCGCACGGTAACCGGATCCGCGAGTCGACGATTCAGAAATTGCTGCTCGTCGCGGCTCGGGTGGACCGGACGACGGTTGGTCAGTACCTCGGCATGTCGTCGGGCGCGCGGAGGGAACAGTCCGGCAATTCGGGCAGAATACCGTCACTGCGTGAAACTGGCCGCTGACAAAACCCGAACATCGCGATACCGTCGGCAAGGGAACGACCCGGTGGCTCCCCCCGTCGGGTCGCTGACCTTGGGGGAGGCTGCCATGGCACATGTGGACCTGGCACTATCGGACCTGACCGATGCCGGGCGGATGCTCGGCGTCTCCGGTTCGCTGGACCTGTGGACCTATCCGGTCAGTCTGGCCGCCGAGCCCTGCCTGCTCGTCGATGCTGCGGGTGTGTTGATCGCGGCCTCACCGGGGTGCACGGAGCTGCTCGGCATCGATCCGAACACGGCGGTTGGTCGCCCCTTGGTCGGTGGCGTGCTGCACCTGCTCGACTTCGGTGCCATCGTCAGCGACCTGCCGGCGTGGGAGGCCGACAAGATCCCACCGCGGCTGGCCGCGACGACCGGGGGACTGGCCCGCGGCCTCATGCGTGTCCGCCTCTCCAACGGAGCACCGCGAACCGT
>JADGGF010000680.1 GCA_019690055.1 Micromonosporaceae bacterium | reverse complement strand
ACGGCGTGATCCGGTACGGTCGGAGGCATGGTGGCGGTGGAGCCCGGCCCCGGTGGACCGATGGTGGGCTTCGGCGGCAAGCAGGCGTGGCTCGCGGTCCGCGACGGGGAGCCCGAGCAGGTCCGGGCCGGCTTGGGCCTGCACGACCTGGGGACCGTCCCGTGGCGGACAGGAATCGATGTCGCCTACTTCACCGACGATCGGGTGATGCTGACGCCGCCGCTGCCCGGAGCGGCCGACGCCGTCTGGGTGCTCGTCGTCGGCCGCTGGTTGGCTCGCCCGGGATCCGGCGTGGACATTCTGGGCTTGTCGGCGACCCTGCACACCGAGGTGCAGTACTTCGCCACGGACCGCTCGACCCAGCGGCACCGCTGGCGGCGCGTCAACGACGGGATGCTGCTGCGCTCCTTCGACTGGCTGGGCCGAGATGGTGAGCTGCTCGACTGGCGCGGCGAGCCCGACGACGCCGAGCGTCAGGCCGGGTTGCCGGCGGAGGTGGACGACGAGGCCGCCGTGCTGGTAGGCGAGGCCGACGTGCTGCGCATCGCCGCCGCTTGGAGCCTCGATCCCACCACGCTCGACGGCCGTACCGCTCCCGGTCCGCTGCTCGCCGCCGCCCCGGGCTGACCGGGCCCGGCCGTAGGGGCAGCCGGCCGACGACACCGTCTACTCAGGAACGAACGGCTCACCCGGTACGGTGGTCGGCCTCACCCGGTACGACGGTTGGCCCAGTTGCGGAAGGTGTGGGCGGGGCCGTGGCTGCCGCTGACCTTGCCCCGGCCGCTGGGGGGCGGAACGATGCTCTTGCCCCGCGCCTTGGCTCGGCGTTCGGCCCGGTTCATCGGCACGAACTCCTCGGCGGACGCGGGCTCCTCGGCGGACGCAAGCTCCTCGGCGGAACGGCCGCTGTCGCCGGCGGCGGCCGGGGCGGGGGCCGGCTCGGGACGTACGGTCTTCTTCGCCGCTGGCGCGCCCTTCTTCGCGGCCGGCGGCTTCTCGTCCGCGCCCTCGGCCCGGGTGGCATCGCCAGCCCTGCTGGCCCTGGTGGCATTGCCGGCCTTGGCGGCACTGCCGGCATTGCCGGCCTTGGTGGCCTTCGCAGCCATGGTGATCCTCCTGAACGAGCAGCGGGTAGACCAAGAGAGGGGAGCAGCCCAGGGGCTGGAGCAAGACAGCGGGTGACGAGACGAACACGAGTGCGGATCTCAGGAGGCCATGGCGACAACCTACCACCCGCCCGGCGTGGCTGACGTCTCGATATGGGGTAGTAATGATGCGTAGCGCTTGCCGGGACACGGTGTCCCCGACGTAAGCAGTGACCGTCACGGGAGTGAGCGAGGACCTCATGGTGCCGGAGCCCAAGGACCTGTACCGACTCGTCGACGACGTGCCCGATCTGGGGCGCCCAGTGCTCATCCAGGCGCTGACCGGGTTCGTGGACGCCGGCGCGGCGAGCCGTCTGGCGCGTGAGCACCTGCTGTCCTCGCTGCCCAACCGGGTCATCGCGACGTTCGATATCGATGCGCTGCTCGACTACCGGTCTCGCCGACCAGTAATGATCTTCTTCGAAGACCACTGGGAGAGCTACGACGAGCCGGCGCTGAACCTGCACCTGCTGTACGACAATGCGAACACCCCGTTCCTTCTGCTCGCCGGGCCGGAGCCGGACCTGTACTGGGAGCGCTTCACCAAGGCCGTGATCTCGCTGGTCGAGCGACTCGGGGTGCGGCTGGTGATCGGCTTCAACGCGATCCCCATGGCCGTACCGCACACCCGACCGACCGGCGTGACCGCGCACGCGACACGGCGGGAGCTGATCGCCGGGTACGAGCCGTGGCTCCGTCGGGTGCAGGTGCCGGGCGGGGCGGGGCACCTGCTCGAGTTCCGCCTCGGCCAAGCGGGCCGCGACGCCATCGGCTTCGCCGTTCACGTGCCGCACTACCTCGCACAGAGCGAGTACCCGGCGGCGGCCGAGAGGCTGCTCACGGCCGTGTCGAAGGCGACCGGACTGCTGCTACCCACGGAGGAGCTGCGCCGCGCGGCCGAGCTGGCCCGAGCCGAGATCGACCAGCAGATCGCCCAGGCCGAGGAGGCGGCGGCGGTGGTGCGCACCCTGGAAGCGCAGTACGACGCCTTCGTGCGCGGCCAGCAGGCCAACAGCCTGCTCGCCGAGGCTGGCCCGCTGCCGACCGCGGAGGAGCTCGGCGCCGAGCTGGAGCGGTTCCTCGCCGAGCAGACC
>JADGGF010000050.1 GCA_019690055.1 Micromonosporaceae bacterium | reverse complement strand
CGCGTCATTTGTTTATAAGAGACCGGTCCATAAGGGACGCACAAACGCCGGCCCGGTGCGAGGGGGTCGCACCGGGCCGGTCAGGAGGCGGCCAACGCCACCTACCGGTACCGGATCCGCGCCGTCAACACGGCCGGCCTCGCCCTAGCGCGGCATCGTCAACGTCGCCACTGGTGGGGCCTCCACCGGCGGCTGCACGGCCGCCGACAGCAAGGTCATCGAATGGCCAGGTGGCTTCCAGGGGCAGGTCACGGTGACCAACTCCGGCAGCATGCCGGCCGCCGGCTGGTCCGTCGTGTCACCTTCGCCATTGGCCAGCGGATCTACCAGATCGGGGTGGCCGCACGACGCTGGGCTCGAACCCGTACACGGTCATCAACGAGACCTGGAACGGCACCGTGGGGCCGAACGCCTCGACCAGGTTCGGCTTCCTCGGTAGTCGGAGCGGCAGCAACCCGCCACCGAACCCTGAGCTGCACGCGCACGCCTAGCTCTCTACGGGTCGATCCCGAGCACGAAACCTCTGCGGGCCACGCCCGCCCGTCCTAGGAGATAAGCAGATGCGAATCAGTAAATTCGGCTGGCTCCGCCGCCGGAAGCCCCGGTGGCTGGCGATCGCGACGGCCGGGACCGTCGTGGCCGCCAGCGCCGTGCTGATCCCGGCGTCGGTGGCCAACGCCGCACCCGGGTGTTCCGTTACCTATACCAAGCAGTGGGACAACGGTAGCGGCTTCGGCGCCGGGATCGAGATCACCAACACGGGTGATCCGATCACCGGCTGGAGCCTGACCTTCGACTTCCCCGGCAACCAGCGGATCGACAACGGCTGGCCGGTCGCGTTCTCCCAGCAGGGGAGCAGGGTGACGATCTCGAGCAATGCGGAGTGGAACCAGTCGCTGGCCACCGGGCAGACGTTCGTCGCCGGATTCAACGGCTCCTACAGTGGCCAGAACGTCGATCCGACCAGCTTCGCGCTCAACGGCGTTACCTGTGGCGGGACCGGGCAGACCCCGAGCCTGGTGGTCACGCCGACCAGCGTCAGCGTGCCCGAGGGCGGCATGGCGACCTTCGCCGTGCGGCTGTCCTCCGCCCCGTCCGGCACCGTAACCGTCACCGCGGCCCGCACGGCGGGCGACTCCGACATCACGGTCTCGGCGGGCGGCACGCTCACCTTCACCCCGCAGAACTTCGCGACCCCGCAGAACGTGACCCTCGCCGCGGCCCAGGACGCGGACACCACCAACGGCACCGCCACCATCACGGTGTCGGCCACGGGCGGCATCCAGAGTGTGACGGTCTCCGCGACCGAGGCCGACGACGATTCCGCGCAGTCCATTGTGGTCAGTCCGACCACGGTGAGCGTCCCGGAGGGCGGCAGCGCGACCTTCGGCGTCCGGCTGTCGAGCCAGCCCAGCTCGAATGTGACGGTGACGTGCGCGGTCGCCTCGACCGGTGACCCGGACATCACGGTCAGCGGCGGCAGCCTCACGTTCACGCCGCAGAACTGGGCGACGGCCCAGAACGTCACCGTGAACGCGGCCGAGGATTCCGACACCACCAACGGATCGCGAACTATCAGCTGCTCCTCGTCGGGTCTGGCGACCGTTAACGTCACGGCGACTGAGGCGGACAACGACCCCGGCAACCAGGCGATCGTGGTGACCCCGAGCGCCGTCACCGTGCCCGAGGGCGGCACCGCGACCTTCGGCGTCCGGCTGGCCCAGCAGCCCAGCGCCACCGTGACGGTCACCTGCACCGCTGGTAGCGGCGACACCGACATCACCGTCGTCGCGGGCACCGGCACGAAGACGTTCACCTCGGCGAACTGGAACACCGACCAGAACGTCACCCTGGCCGCGGCCGAGGATTCGGACAACACCAACGGAACCCGGACGATCTCCTGTGCCTCGACGGGGTTGACAACGGTGTCGGTCACCGCGACCGAATCCGACAACGATCCGGCACAGGCGATCATCGTGTCGCCGACCTCGGTCTCCGTGCCCGAGGGCTCGACCGCCGTCTTCGGCGTCCGCCTGGCCGCCCAGCCGAGCAGCAACGTCACGGTCACCTGCACCGCCGGCTCCGGCGACACCGACATCACCGTCGTGTCGGGGACCGGGACGAAGACGTTCACCCCGGCCAACTTCGGCACGGCGCAGAACGTCACGCTCGCCGCGGCCGAGGACGCCGATGAGGCGCACGGAGTCCGCACAATCACGTGCGCGTCCACCGGCCTGCCGTCGGTGAACGTGACCGCCACCGAGATCGACAACGACGCCGCCGAGAACCAGTACGTCACCGAGTTCCTGATCCAGTACGACAAGATCAAGAACCCGGCGAACGGCTACTTCTCGCCCGAAGGCATTCCGTATCACTCGGTCGAGACGCTGCTGGTCGAGGCGCCCGACCACGGCCACGAGACGACATCGGAGGCGTTCAGCTTCTGGATGTGGCTCGAGGCGGTGTACGGCAAGGTGACCGGCAACTGGGCGCCGTTCAACAACGCCTGGAACATCACCGAGCAGTACATCATCCCGAGCCAGGCGGGTCAGCCGGGCGGGATGACCAGCTACAACCCGAACGACCCGGCCGACTACGCGCCGGAGTTCAACCAGCCGAGCCAGTACCCGTCCCCGCTGAACAGCGGCGTGACGGTGGGTCAGGACCCGTTGGCGAACGAGCTGCAGCAGACGTACGGCAACCGGCTGATGTACGCCATGCACTGGCTGCTCGATGTCGACAATGTGTACGGCTTCGGCAACGGTCGTGGCTCGAACCTCACCGAGTGCGGTGACAACACGGCGCGGGTCACGTACATCAACACCTACCAGCGCGGCCCGCAGGAGTCGGTGTGGGAGACCGTGCCGCACCCGTCCTGCGACACGCAGCGGTTCGGCTCGGCGCAAGGGTTCCCGCCGCTGTTCATCCAGGGCTCGGCCGGCAACCAGTGGCGCTACACCGCCGCGCCCGACGCCGACGCCCGAGCCATCCAGGCCGCCTACTGGGCGCTGACCTGGGCGACCGAGCAGGGCAACCAGTCGCAGATCTCCACCTCGATCGCCAAGGCGGCCAAGATGGGCGACTACCTGCGGTACGCCATGTACGACAAGTACTTCAAGAACCCCGGCTGCACCAACCCCAACTGCACCGCGGGCACCGGCAAGAGCAGCTCCAACTGGCTGCTGAGCTGGTACTTCGCGTGGGGCGGTGACAACGGCAACGCGTGGTCGTGGCGGATCGGCTCCAGCCACAACCACTTCGGCTACCAGAACCCGTTCGCGGCCTGGGCCATGTCGCAGGGCCCGGCGGCGCTGCGCCCGCAGTCGCCGACCGCCGACGACGACTGGGCGCAGAGCCTGACCCGGCAGCTGCAGTTCTACGCGTGGCTGCAGTCGGCTGAGGGCGCGATCGCCGGTGGCGCCACCAACAGCTGGGACGGCGCGTACGCGACACCGCCGGCCGGCACGCCCACCTTCTTCGGGCTGGCCTACGACGTCGACCCGGTGTACCACGACCCGCCGTCCAACCGGTGGTTCGGCTTCCAGGCGTGGAGCATGCACCGGGTGGCCGAGTACTACCACGTGACGGGCGACTCGCGGGCCAAGGCGATCCTCGACAAGTGGGTCGACTGGGCTCTCGACAACACCACGCTCGGCAGTGGCAGCACCTTCAGCATCCCGAGCGACATGGAGTGGAGCGGGGCCCCGGCCGGCAACTTCAGCAGCCCGACCGGCATGCCGCCGGCCAACCCCAACCTGCACGTGACGATCACGTCGTTCAGCAACGACATCGGCGTGGCGGCGGCCTACGCGCGGACGCTCATCCGCTACGCGGCCGCTGAGGGCAACACCGAGTTGGGCCTGCGGGCCAAGGAGACGGCCAAGGGCCTGCTCGACCGGATGCTGCTGCTCAAGGACGACAAGGGCATCAGCGTCTGCGAGACCCGCGAGGACTACAACCGGTTCGACGATGTGTGGACCCAGTCCAACCAGACGGGTCTGTACATCCCGCCCGGGTTCAGCGGAACGATGCCCAACGGTGACCAGATCCAGCCGGGGGCCACGTTCCTGTCCATCCGCTCCTTCTACAACACCGACCAGACGCCGACCTGCACCGGCGGGCCCGGCTCCGGCATGGCGGCGATCAACGCCTACATGGCGGGGACCGGTCCGGCGCCCCAGTTCCGGTACCACCGGTTCTGGGCTCAGGCCGACGCAGCGATGGCGCTGGCTGACTACGGCCTGCTGTTCCCGAACGGCTGACGGCCCACCCGGGGGGTGCCCGCGCGGCACCCCTCACCGGGGTCCGTGACGGACGCCGATCAGGGAAGGTGTCCATAGAGGACACCGATGGGGCCCGGTGCGACTCCACGCCCTCGCACCGGGCCCCTCGCCGTCCGTGCGTCGGTATCAGTCCGCACCGATTCGGCCCGCTCCGGCCGCCCGGCTCCCCATGGTCCCGACCATGATCCCGATGGGCGATGGTGCGCTGCGCACAATGGCCTTACGGCGATCACGGCCTGTACCCCGACCCGGCCGGGGCGGGATACTGCCACCACGGCCGGTGCCCGGCCCGAGGCGACGCGAGGAGGCGGCGGTGACAGGCTCTGGATCGCTCACGATGTCCCGGCAGGACCTGGACTTCCTGCTCTACGACTGGTTGGCCGTCGATCGGCTCGTCGAGCGGGAGCGGTTCGCGGCCCACTCGCGGGAGACGCTCGACGCGCTCCTGGACCTGGCAGCGACGATCGCCGAGGAGCAGTTCGTGGCGGCCAACCGCATCGCCGATGTCGAGGAGCCGCGGCTGGGCGACGACGGGCGCGTTCTGCTGCCCAAGGCGACCCATGACGCGGTGGCGGCGTACCTGGCCTCCGGGCTGCAGGCGGCGACCTTCGACGCGGAGCTTGGCGGCCACCAGCTGCCGATGACCGTCCACAAGGCCGTCAGCCTCTGGTTCCAGGCGGCCAGCACGAGCGTCTTCGCCTACCCCGGCCTGGCGATCGGAAACGCCAACACCATCTGTGCGCACGGTTCGCCAGGGCAGGTGGAGCGGTTCGTCCGGCCCGTGGTGGCGGGTCGCTGGCTCGGGACGATGTGTCTGTCCGAGCCCGAGGCGGGATCGTCCCTGGCCGACATCCGCACCCGGGCCGTACGGCAGGAGGACGGCCGGTACCGGCTCTTCGGCACCAAGATGTGGATCTCCGGTGCCGACCACGAGCTCAGCGAGAACATTGTGCACCTCGTGCTGGCCCGGACCGGGGCGCTCGAGGAGGGCGTGAAGGGCCTGTCGCTGTTCATCGTCCCGAAGTACGTCGTCGGCGACGACGGGCGCATTGGGGAGCGTAATGACGTTGTGGTCGCCGGGCTCAACCACAAGATGGGCTACCGCGGGACAACCAACGCGGTGCTGAGTTTCGGCGAGGGTCGGCACCAGCCCGGGGGTGAGCCGGGCGCGCTCGGCGAGCTCGTCGGCCGGGAGGGCCATGGCCTTGCGTACATGTTCCACATGATGAATGAGGCTCGCATCGCGGTCGGTGCCGGCGCGGTCGCCCTCGGGTACACGGGCTACCTGCGGTCGCTGGCGTACGCGCGGACGCGGGTCCAGGGGCGGCCGGTGGGTGACAAGCAGGCGGGCCGGCCTCCGGTTCCGATCATCCGCCACCCCGACGTACGGCGGATGCTGTTGACGCAGAAGGCGTGCGTCGAGGGCGGCTTGGCCCTCGTCCTCTACGCGGCCCGCCTGGTTGACGAGCGGCAGACCGCGCCCGCCGAGGAGGACCGCGCGGCGGCCGCGACGTTTCTCGATGTGTTGACGCCGATCGTCAAGGCGTGGCCGTCCCAGTGGTGCCTGCACGCCAACGACCTGGCCATCCAGATTCACGGCGGGTACGGCTACACCCGCGACTACCCGGTCGAGCAGCTGTATCGCGACAACCGGCTCAACGCGATCCACGAAGGGACCAACGGCATCCAGGCGCTGGACCTGTTGGGCCGCAAGGTACGCCAGGACGGCGGCGCCGGGCTCGCGCTGCTGCTCGGCGCCATCCAGGCGACGATCGCCAAGGCGGCGGACCGGCCCGACCTCGCCGGTTATGCCGCGGAGCTGGCCCGCTGCGTCGACCGCATCGAGGCGACGACCCGGCGGCTGTGGGAGTCCGGCGACCCGGCGACCGCGCTGGCCAACGCGTCCGCCTACCTGGACGTGGTCGGGCACACGACCGTGGCCTGGCTCTGGCTCGAGCAGCTCCTCGCGGTCGGGGACCGCACGGGCGCCTTCTTCGACGGCAAGCGCGCCGCGGCCCGGCACTTCTTCCGGTATCTGCTGCCGGCAGTGCACCCGATGCTCGATCTGCTGGACAGCCTGGACCGGTCACTGGTCGACTTGGACGACTCGATCCTGTGAGGACGTCTTCGAGCGCCGGCCCGGTGCCGGCGTGACTACATGGCGCCTTCCGATGCCCAGAAAGTGACTAACTGGGCCATGGCGGGAGGCGCACGTGCCCAGAAGGTGACTTCCAGGGCGGGGACTCCGTGACCACCCTCGCGCGCCCCATTACCGTCGACGCGATCAGGCCGGGTTGTCGAGGCGATCCGGGGTCATCGATCGCACGGTGGGTGCGGTAGAGACGGCCGAGGTTTCTGGTCCCGGCGGGGTCGCCGGTCGCGGGGCGCCGGCCGGGAACAGGAACAGCGACACGAGGTTGTGGCCGACGTGAAGGGCCACGGGCAGCACCAGGCTGCCGGTACCTACATAGGCAATGGTGAGTATAGCCCCGACGAGGCCAGCGCCGATCATCCCGCGACGCCCCTGGTAGGCGTGGTCGATGACGAAGATTGCGAGACTCACGACCACGACCACCAGCAGGTGCAGCTCATAGAGGTAGGTGCCGACCCCGATGATCAGGCCGCGGTAGACCATCTCTTCGCAGGTTCCGACGCTGACGGCCACCGCCGCGGCGAGGCGCCGCTCGGCCGGAGCGCGGGGGACCAGGGGGGAGTCCGGTCGGGGCGGCATGACCGCGCTCCGCCGCCGGCGGTGCCGCCACAGCAGCCCGCCCACCACGGAGCCGGTCAGCCAGGTCGCGATCATCGTCCAGGCCAGGACGTTAAACTGGTTACCGCCATCGATGCGTGGCCACGTCCAGCCGAGGTCGGCTCCGCTGAGGTCGGCACTCGCGAGCACGATCAGGGACACGAGCGCAATCAGGGCCCACGACCTTACAACCATGCGCCGATAGGCCCGGATACGTCGGGTCGGTCCGGCCTCGGCCAGTGCACGGATACGCTCCCGTCGCTGGACGCCTCGCGCCACGTTAGCCACCGTCCACATCAGGGCGATGCCTACCAGGACATGCGTGAGCACAGCGAGAGCGGTGTCCATGGGCGTGATCCTGCCGGCGGCGGCAGGCCTGAGCAACTTCCCACTCGGGCCTGAGGACTGGACGTGCCTGCGGCCTCACACGCCCCGGCGGCGCAGGTACAGCTCGGCAACGATGAGGTTCGGAACCCAGCACAGGAAGGGCACGATCACGTACGCCCGGTCGAACGCCACCGGCTGCGCGACCCCGGCGGCTACCTGGATGCCGATGAGTAGGCCGAGCCACAGGCGCAGGGTCACGGCGGCGTAGGTCAGCGCGAAGGCCCGCACCATCCAGCGGCGGTGGGCGGTCACGTCGCCGCGCCGGATCGCCGCGAACGCGGTGACCGCGAAGGTGACCCAGAGCACTCCGAGCAGGCCGAAGCCCGCGGTCCCCACCGGACCGGCCAGGTTGGTGGTCGACAGCACCACGCCGGCCAGTCCACCCAGGACGATGCTGCCCAGCGCCACGCGGCCGACGAGGCGGTGCGTGCGCGGGGCGTGGTTGCGCAGCCGGGCGATGAACTGCAGCGGTGACAGGGCCAGGGCCAGCCCGCCCCCGATGACGTGGGCGTAGAACGCCGCCTGGATGGCGGCCGGCCGGTCGACGTAGTTGGCCGCGAGCGCGCCGCCCGGTGTGGCGGCCAGAGCCGACAGCGACGCCGTCAGGTACGGCAAGGGGGCGAACACCGCTACGGCGGCGGCGCTCAGCGCGAACCAGGCGAAGCTCACGCGGGCCGTACGGCCGGGCCGTACGCGGACGATATCGGTGGTCATGGTGGATTTCCTTTGCCTGCGGGCGAACGAAACGCGGCCAGCGTAGGTACGGCGCCGGGCCGGGGGCGTCCCGCAGGCGAGTGGGCTTGCTCCGCCGCATGCGGGGGAGGCCGCCTACCCCAGGTGAGGGAGATCATCGTGGGGCGCGACCGCGTGCCTTCGCCAGCGGCCATGTGGCGATGCAGGATGGGGCATGCCCAGCCACACCGACGACCATCCCGCCCGCGGGTCTCGCGTCCGGTGGCCGACGCTGGGCGACGCCGGGCTGGCGTTCGCCCTGGCGGTCGGGCCGATGAGCCTGAGCCTGCTCGTACCCAAGGGTCCCGAGTTCCGGGGAGTCGACGCGTTCGCGGTGGCCTTGGTGGTGGCCTCGGCCCTGGCGCTGGCCTGGCGGCGACGGGCGCCGTTGCCGGTGCTGGCGATCACAGCGGCGGTCGTGGTGGTCAACGCCGTGGCGGGCTACCCCGTCGCGGCCGTGCAATGGCCGGTCTGGATAGCGCTGTATACGTGCTTCGCCTGGTCGGGTTGGGGAGTCCGTGCCGCGGCTCTGGCGGTGACCGGGCTCGGCATCGTCGGCTACCTGCAGTTCAACCGCGGTGCGGTCGGAGCGGCGGAGTTGGCCAGCATCTCGCTGTCTGTCCTGGTCGCGACGGTCACCGGCGAGGCCGTTCGTAGCCGCCGGGCCTACGCCGCGGCGATCGAGGCCCGGCTCGACAGCGAGCGGCGGGAGCGGGCCGTGCTCGCCGAGCGAGCCGTGCAGGACGAGCGCATCCGCTGGGCCCGGGATCTGCACGACGCGGTGGGTCACGCGGTCAATGTCATGGTGATGCAGGCCGGCGTGGCGCGACGGCTCTTCGCCGACAACCCGACGTTTGCCCAGGAGGCGCTGGGCCACATCGAGACCGTGGGGCGGCAGGCGCTGGATGAACTGGACCGGCTGCTGCGTTCCGAGGGTGGGCCGGAGGACGGTGGCACGGCCGAGGACTTGGGCGCCCTAGTCGAGCGGGTCCGCTCCACCGGTCGCGAGGTCGACCTCCACGCGAGCCCGGTCCAGCTCCGCCCGTCGGCGTCCCGCGCCCTGTACCGCATCGTGCAGGAAGCGGTGACCAACGCGTTGAAGCATAGCGATGGCCGGATTCGAATCGATGTGGGTCAGGCCGGCGATCGGGTCACGGTGGAGGTCTACAACGGTGGTGGGGAGGCCAACGGCGGGGAGCGTTCCGCCGCGCCGACGCCGGGTCGCGGTCTGATCAACATGCGCGAGCGGGCCCGGCTCGAGGGCGGCGACTTCGAGGCGGGGCCGGTGGTGGGCGGCTTCCGGGTCCGGGCGACCCTGCCGGCCCGGCGACGCGTCGAGGAACCGGTGGCGCCGTGATCTCCGTGCTGCTGGTCGACGACGACGCGCTCGTTCGCAGTGGGCTGCGGGCGCTCATCGACGCGGAGCCGGACCTGACGGTGGTCGGCGAGGCGGCCAACGGGCGGGACGGCGTGGAGCTGGCCCGCCGTCTGCGCCCGGATGTCGTGGTGATGGATATCCGGATGCCGGTCCGCGACGGAACCTCGGCCACCCGGGAGATCGTGTCCTGGGCGCCGCCCCGACCCTATGTCCTCGTGTTGACGACGTTCGACCTCGATGACGTCGTCGACGACGCGATCGCCGCCGGCGCCGACGGCTTCCTGCTCAAGCGCAGCACGCCCGAGGATCTCGTGGCCGGGATCCGGACGGTGGCCTCCGGCGATGCGCTGCTCTCTCCGGCCGTGACCCGCCGTCTGTTCCAGTTGCATGCCCGTCGGCAGACCGGCGCCGTTCCGGCCGTGCAACTCACCGAGCGGGAGGCCGACGTGCTGCGCGCGCTCGCCATGGGTTTGTCTACTGTGGATATTGCGCGCTCGATGTACGTGACAACCGAGACCGTCCGGACGCACATCAAGCACATCCTGACCAAGCTCGACGTCCGCGACCGCACGCAGGCGGTGGTCTGGGCCTATCGCAGCGGATTCATGGACCAGTCGGTGTGATGCGGCCCCCGACCGCCCGTGCGATCCGGCCGTACATGTTGAACCTGGAGCAAACTTCAGGTCCGGGCCTGGCCGCGTCGGGACTGGCGTGAGGCGCCGGAATGGGGTGACGCCGCACCGGGCCGGCGTGGCAGGCTGGTGGCATGACGGATATGCGTATCGCCATTCTCGGACTCGGGCGCATGGGGAGCGCGATGGCGCGGCGCCTGCGCGGTGAGGGGTGGGACGTGGTCGGCTGGCACCGGTCGGGTGCGCCGATCGACGGGGTGACGGTGGAGGCGGACCTGGCCAAGGCCGTCGCCTCGGCCCAGGTCGCGGTGCTCTGCCTCTTTGACGATGCCGCCTGCACCGAGGTGCTCGCCCAGGTCCGAGACGCCCGGTCCGATGGCCTGCGCGTGGTCAACACCAGCACCACGAGCCCGGCCGCGGCCGCCCGCTTCGCCAGCGAGGTCGGACCGGCGTACGTGCACGCCCCGGTCATCGGCTCCGTACCGGCGGTGGCCGCGGGCACGCTGCAGATCCTGGCCGGTGGCGATCCGGCGGCCATCGAGGCGGTCACGCCGGTGCTCACGGCGCTCGGCACAATCGTCCACGTTGGACAGGCAGACACCGCGGCCGCCGTTAAGCTGGTAGCGAACGGGGTGCTCGCCGGTGTCGTGGCGACGATGCGGGACGCGCTGCGCCAGGCCGACGCGCTCGGGCTGGATCGGGCGCTCGTGCTGGACGTGCTCGAGCGCGGCCCCATCGGTGGGCTGGTGAAGGCCAAGCGCGACCGGATCGTCGGTTCGGCCGCCGAGCGGCCCGCCGACTTCGCGGTGGACGGGCTCGCCAAGGACCAGGGGCTGCTCGCCGCGGCCTCGGGGCAGCCGTGGCCCCACGCCCGCGACATCGAGGCCGCCCTGGAGCAGGGCACCGTCCGGCCGGACGACGACTTCGCCGCGCTCGTCACGGCGCCGGTCGTCGACGACGGAGTTCGGGCGCCGCTGGAGGCGTACATCCGCGGCCACGCGACGGGCGACCCGAGCCACTTTCTCGACGCCTTCCTGCCCACCGCGCACATCGAGGGCCTGCGCGACGGCGCCTTCGTCTCGTGGACGCTGGACGAGTACATGACGCTCTTCCCGGGGCACCCGGCCGACGACGAGGCGGAGCGCAGCCGGCGCATCGACAGCATCGTCGTAGCCGGGACGATCGCGTCGGCCACCATGACGCTCCGTCATGGGGTTAATACATTTACCGACATGTTCATCTTGGTACGCACCGAGGCCGGCTGGCGCATTGCCAACAAGGTCTACCATCGCCACTGATCGGGGCGAGGACTCCTGACGCGTCGACGTTGCCCATCAACCTCGATGAGTTGTTGGGCAACGTCGGCGCAGAGGTGGGGCGCATCTTGCGTCAGCGAGGCGGTCGCGGCCGGTGACACCGCCGGCGTGAGTGGGGAGGGCTGGATGGGGTACGGCGTCATGGCGTACGGCGTCAACGAGGACGTGTGGGGGACGCTCGGCTGCCGCAGCGAGGAGATCGTGGCCCTCACTGAGATGGGCGCCGGAAACCTCATCCGGTTCCTCGACGAGGAGCTCTCCGCCAAGCCGGCGAACGGCCGGCCGCTGCCCGACGCCCGCGCCACGCTCCGCCAGATGGTGATGGGCGAGCCGCTGGACGCGCGGGCCGGTGTCGCGTACGCCTACTGGTTTGAGCGGATGTGTGAGATCGGGGAGTTCCTGCCCAACGACGCGTGGATGCCCGTGAGGCTGGAGTTCTTCCAGGAGGTTCAGCAGGGCCTCACGCGAGCCGGCGTGACCGGCGTATCCATCCGCGACATCTTTTACGGCCGCCTGCCGATCTCCCTGCCTCCGCCCGACGACTTCCCCATCGTCGGTTACACCGCCGCCGCCGATGCCCCGGCCCTGCTGGCCAGGCTCCGGGCCGCTGACCTCACCGCGGAGCCGGACCGGTACGTCCGCGAGGCGATCGAGCAGCTGATTGGCTGGCTGCAGACCTGTGCCGACAACACGCTCGACCTGGTCACCTTCTATCACTGATCCCCGGATCACGGGCGACCCCGAGCCGGGCGACCCGGACTCGATTGATCATCTGGGCGTGCCGCGCCCGCCCACCGTTGGGTATCTTGCACATCGAAACGGTGACGCACCAATGGTGATGCGGGAGGTCAGCGTGGCGTGGCCGCAGTCGCCGACCAGCCTCGGTGCCGTGCTGCGTCACGTTCACCTCAGCGGCTCGGTGTCGCGGACGGCCCTGGCCGAGCGATTGGGCGTCAACCGCAGCACGATCAAGGCCCTCATCGCCGACCTCGTGGCCGCCGGCCTGGTCCGGGAGGAGCCGCCGGCCGACACGGGCCGCCGGGGCCGGCCCTCGCTCGTGGTGCGGCCCGAGCCGACCCGGGCCTACGTGCTGGCCTTCGACGTCGCGGTCGACCGGCTGGTGGCGGCCCGGGTGGACCTCGGCGGCGCCATCGTCGAGCGGTACGAAGCGGTGCGCCCGCGGTCGGGACCCGACCTGGAGCTGGTGGTCGACGTGTTGGCCCGGTTCGGCCGGCGGTTGCACGCCTCGGCTCCGGCCGGCTCGGCCTGCGTCGGCGTCGGTGCCTCCTACTGCGGCATGATCCGGCCGGGCGACGGCATGGTGCGCTACGGTCCGGACCTCGGCTGGGTGGACCAGGCGTTCGGGGCCGAGCTGGGGCGTCGGCTCGGGCTCGGTCTGCCGGTCGCGGTGGGCAACGAGGCCCACCTCGGCGCCCAGGCCGAGCAGCAACGCGGCGCGGGCATCGGCCATCAGAATCTTATATATCTGCATGGCGACGTCGGCGTCGGTGGCGGCATCATCGTCGGCGGTTCGCTGCTGGCCGGCGACGGCGGCTACGGCTGCGAGGTTGGCCACATGATCGTCAACCCGTACGACGGGCGCCGGTGCCTGTGCGGCTCGCAGGGCTGTTTCGAGGCGGAGGTGGGCGAGCGGGCCCTGTTGGACCTCGCGGGCCGGCCCGCCACCGAGTTTGGTTGGGACGCCGTACGGTCCGTTGTGGACGATGCCAACCGCGGCGACCCGGCCGCCCAGGAGGCGGTTCGCCGGGTCGGCGACTGGCTTGGCATCGGAGTAGTCAACCTGATTAATCTCTTCAATCCGGGCATGGTTGTCTTCGGGGGGACCCTGCGAGACGTCTACCCCGCCGCGACCGACCAGGTCCGGGCCCGGATCGCGGCGAACGTGCTGCCCGTGGCTCGGGAGCGCGTGCGGCTGCGCATCTCGGGCCTTGGCTACGACACGACCCTGGTCGGGGCGGCCGAGCTCGGGTTCGCGCCGCTGCTCGCCGATCCGTTGGGTACGCTCGCCCGCGCGGCCTGACGCCCCACGAACGGGTCAGCGATCGGCCGGCAGGGGTTCCCGGCACGATCAAACGCTCTGGTGAGCCTCGCCGGTTTTCCTCGGGAAACGGGCCGGCCAGGCATTGCTGGGACGGCATAGTGGGCCGGTAGGGATTGCAGAGCGGGGGCCTCATCATGACGCGACCCACGTGGGACCAACCCACGATCGTGGACGACTTCGAGGTCGTCCTCCGCGGTGACCTGCCGGCTGACGTGGCGGACTACGCCCAGAGCCAGATCGCACCCGAGGGTGACCACATCGGCGAGCCTGTCTTTCACACCCGAGTCAAACTGACTCACCAGGCCAATCCAGCGATCGAACGCCCCGTCCGCGCCCAGGTCAACCTGCACCTCAAGGATCGCATGGTGCGCGCGCAGGCCGCCGGTCTCAACGGCTACGAGGCGATCGACCGGCTCCGGGACCGGCTGCGGGCGCGGCTGGCCCGGTACGCCCGGCACTGGGAGGCCATCCGCGGAGCCATGCCGACGGGCGAGCCGAACGAGTGGCGCCGCAGTGACCTGCCCACCGAGCGCCCGCCCTACTACCCGCGCCCAGTGGAGGAGCGCCAGGTCATCCGGCACAAGTCCTTCGCCCCTCGCCGGATCAGTCCGGACGAGGCGGCGTACGAGATGGAGCGACTCGACTATGACTTCCACCTGTTCACCGACGAGCAGACGGCGCTGGACGCCGTCATCTATCGCGCCGACTCCGGCTACGAACTGCAACGGGTGACCAGCAAGCCGGAGACCGCCATCGACATCGCGCCGATCCGGCTCAACGCGCAACCGGCACCTCGGTTGTCGTTGACGGAGGCGCGGGAGCGGCTGGAGCTGTCGGCCGCACCGTTCGTCTTCTTCGTGGATCAGGAGAGCAAGCGGGGATCGGTCCTCTACCACCGCTACGACGGCCACTACGGCCTCATCACGCCGTCCGAGTAGCGCGATGGTATGGGTAGCCGCGATGACGTGGGTGGCCGCGATGGTGGGGGCAGCCGCGATGGTGGGGCGAAGGCGTCTCGCCCACGCAGGGTTGCCGGTCGCTCGACGAGGTGCTACCGTTGCCCTGTCCCTTGACGTTGCGGTGCGTGCGAACCGCCCGGGACCTTCACCACTCTCTCGAGGATCTCTTGCCACTTCCGCCCACTGAGGTGTGGCGTCGCCCATCAGACCGTCCGGTCATGACGGTCAATGGATGATCACCTGTACTCCTATTTCTCGTTTCTTCTATCTTGAAGGAGAACCATGACTGCTGTCGCGAGCGGTGCCCGGAGCCGTGCGGGTGCGACGAGCACGACGACGCGTCAGCGCCGGCGTCCGGCCTCCCGCAGCCAGCGGACGAGCCCGGCTGCGCGGGCCGT
>JADGGF010000049.1 GCA_019690055.1 Micromonosporaceae bacterium | reverse complement strand
ACCACCCCCACCCAGCCGCCCGAAGTGCTCGCAGATTCCGCTCCGGCAAGCTGCGCGGAATTCCGCTCCGCGGGCGTTCGGGTGCCGGGGAACCGGACAAGTATGGTGATCGTCGTGAACGTCGCGGTCATCGGCATGGGCCTCATCGGCGGATCGCTGATGCGTGCCCTCGCCGCGGCCGGCCACTGGGTGATCGGCTACGACCTCGACCCGGCAACCCGGGCGATGGCCCGCACCGGCGCGGCCCAGGCACCGCCGAGCGCCCGGTGGCAGGTGTCCGCGTCGGTCGCCGACGCGGTGGCCAACGCCGATCTCGCGGTCATCGCGACCCCGCTCACCGCGGCGGCGCAGGTGCTCGACCAGATCGCCGGAGCCGGATTCACCGGTCTGGTCACGGACGTCGTCTCGGTGAAGGAGCCGATGCGCCAGCTCGTGGCCCGGCGGCTGCTCCTCAACCCGACTCATCCCCGGCTGCGCCCGCCGGCCGAGAGTCTGCGGCTGGCCGGATACGTGGGCGGGCACCCCATGGCGGGCAAGGAGAGCGGCGGGTTCGCGTCGACCGATCCGAACCTGTTCACCGGCTGCGCCTGGGTGCTGTGTCTGGAGGAGGAGACGAACCTCGAGGACTGGCTCACCGTGGCTCGGCTCGTCACCAGCCTGAAGGCACGCGTGGTGCCGACGACCGCCGAGGACCACGACCGGGTCGTCGCCGCCGTGTCCCACGTTCCCCATCTGCTCGCGGTGGCGCTGGCCAGCGCTATCGGTGACCCATTGGCGAGCACGCTGGCCGCCGGCTCGTTCCGGGACGGCACGCGGGTGGCGAGCAGTTCTCCCGACCTGATCGCCGCCATGTGCGGCGGCAACGCCGGTCCTGTGCTCGATTCGCTCGACGCCGTGCTGGCCCAGCTCGACGAGGCCCGGGCTGCGCTGGAGTCATCCGATCCGGTCGCCGCGATCCGCCGGTGGGCCGCCCCGGCCCACGCCGCGCGCCGCCAGTGGCCGCGCGGATGGGGCGAGCCGCATCAGATCCCGGCCACACCGGAGCACCTGCTCGCCTTGGGCGACCAGGGTGGCTGGGTGATAGCGGTCTCCTCCGACGGCCGTACGGTCACGGCCGCCCACCCCGTGTGATCCGCCCTGGTGTCAGGAAGGACGCCTTCCTGGTCATCAGGCGTTAATAAGGCGTCCTTCCTGACCCGAACGGTTACTTGGACCAGGTGCTCTCGGGCTCGGCCGCGCCGTGCGGGAGGCGGGAGCGCAGGCCGGCCACGAGGTTGTCGCGGCACTGCTTCGTGAGGAGGTCCCCGGTCCAGGACTCCTCCAGTTTCACGGTGCGACCGTCGTGCAGCCCGACCTCAAGCCGGACCGGCACCTCCTTGAGCACGGTGACCGAGGCGACGTCCTCGAAGGCGAGGAAGCGGTATCTCCGCGCGAGCTGCTCAACCGGCGCCGACGTGGCGAGGGCGTGCAGGCGATTCTTGCCGCCGTCGGTGCTCTTCGGGCCGGGAGCGAGGATCAACCCGTTGGTCAGGATGAGCACGTCGTGCCAGGCGCCATCGACCTTCATGTTGGCGATGCCACCCACGACGTCGCTTCCCTTGGCCGTGGCCGTGGCCTGCACCAGACTCGCCTTGGCGGTGTCGATGCCCAGCTCGGCCAGCCGGGCCCGCGCCGCCTCGGCGGTGGCCGGCGAGACGGCGAGACGCACGATCTCACCGACGTCGAAGGCGGAGCCGTCCGGTCGGACGAGGGTTGCCGGGCCGGCCCAGGAGTGCCGCCACGTGGCCACGCCGGACCGGACCGCGGCCAGGCTGACCAGCAGGCCGAGCGCATCGGCCGGCGCCTCGGTCAGCGGGCCACCGACCGTACCCAGCCGCCCGGCGGCGGACAGATCGAGAACCGTGCCCAGGTTGACGTCGCTGGAGCCCGTGCTGCGGGCGACGCCCCGGTAGATCTCGTCGGCGGCGTCCTGCGCCGTGGCGGTCATCGCCGCCGCCGTGAACTGGTCCCACGGCAGCACCTGCCGGGAGCCGATCTTCAGCGCCCTCGAGGCGAGGGCGGCGCAGGCCTGGGGAAAACCGGGGATGAGCTCCGTCGCGGGACGGTCATCGACCGTCACGAGCCGGTCCGGCATGGCCTCCATCGCCTGGATGCGGGCCGCGATCGGTGGATGGGAGTCCCACACGGAACCCTTGTCCGGCGGCATCCCGGCGCGCAGCTGGGCCAACTCGCCGGAGCGGTGGCGCAGCAGCTCCCCGAAGCCGCCGAAGATGTCGTCCGGGGCGTAGCCGGCTTCCCAGCCCGGGGCCACGTACTGTCCAAAGTAGAAGTTCCACGCCGCCACAATGACTGGAAGCTCACGCAGCGCGGACTGGGCCGCCTCGCGTCCGGCCACCTGGACCGAGGCCCGGTCGGCCTCCAGCTCCTGCCGGCGGCTCACCGCCGCCTCCACCAACAGGTAGATCCGCGCGTACACCTTGAACAACCAGGCGATGAACCCGGACAGGTTCGCGACGGTGCCGATGATGGCGATCCGGCCCCGATAGGTGATGGGGCCGAGCCGCGTGTGGCTGCCCGAGTAGTGGCCGAGTTCGTGGGCCAGCACGGACCGCAGCTGGGCCACCGAGAACGCCTGCAGCAGCGGGACGCCGAGCAGCAGCGTCCGCCGTCCGCCGAGCAGGCCGAGCAGGCGGGCGTCCTCGGTGACCGCGGCGTTCACGTCGGGCACGAGCAGGATCTGGTCGGGCCGGCGAGTCTTGAGCTGCGCCGCCAGCTCGGTGACGATCCCCCACAGCTCCGGCGCCTGCTGGGGCGAGACCGGCAGGCCGGACGGCGGCTCCGGCCGGGCTCGGATCACCCGCCACAGCGCGGCGAGGATACCTACGGCCACCGCGATCGTGACGTACCCGAGCTTGCTGCCCGCCACACCCATGCCGCGACCAAACGCCATGACGGTCAGCCAGCCCAGCCCGCCGATGATCGCGAACGCGAACACGTAGAACCCGAACAGCATCACGACCGCGAGCGTCGCCCGCAGGGTAGTCAGCATCAGGCCTCCTTTCAGAGGGCCGCACACTACCGCCTCCACCGCACGCCGTCTGCCCCGACCGCCCACGCCCCGCTGGCCCAGTAGGCTCGCGGACATGCCAGTACCGCGGGATCCCGTCGCCGACCTGCGCCGGATCGCCTTCCTGTTGGAGCGGGCGGGCGAGGCGACCTATCGGGTCCGGGCTTTCCGGGGCGCCGCCGCCACGATTGCGACGATGTCGGCCGAGGAGCTCGCGACCCGGGCGGCCGAGGGCACGCTGGTGAAGGTGAAAGGGCTCGGCGAGGTCACCGCCCGGTGCGTCGCCGAATCCCTGCGCGGCGAGGAACCGGTGTACCTGCGCCGGTTGGAGGCGACCGAGGGGACCGACATCGGTGAGGCGGCCGCCGCCATCCGGACGGCGTTGCGCGGCGACTGCCACTGCCACTCCGACTGGTCCGACGGCGGGTCACCGATCGAGGACATGGTGACCACCGCGATCGCGCTGGGCCACCGCTACCTGGTGCTCACCGACCACTCCCCCCGCCTCACGGTCGCCCGGGGCCTGTCCGCCGAGCGGCTGCGCGAACAGATCGACGTGGTCGCGGCCATCAATGCGGCCCTGGGTGAGACCGGCACGGACTTCCGGCTGCTGACCGGCATCGAGGTGGACATCCTGGCCGACGGGTCGCTGGACCAGACCGACGAGCTGCTCGCGCAGCTCGACGTGGTGGTTGGTTCCGTCCACAGTGGTCTGCGCGACGACGCCGACACGATGACCCGCCGGATGCTGCGCGCGGTGGCGAATCCGCACCTGGACATCCTCGGGCACTGCACCGGGCGCAAGCTCGTCACCGACACCCCGGGCAGCGACCGCGCGCACGCGCGGGGCGGCCGGGCCGCGAAAGGGCGGCCGGAGAGCACCTTCGACGCGGCCGCCGTCTTCGCGGCGTGTCGCGACCACGGCAAGGCGGTCGAGATCAACAGCCGGCCCGATCGCCTGGACCCACCCAAGCGCCTGCTGCGCCAGGCGTACGAAATGGGCTGCCTGTTCGCCATCGACTCCGATGCGCACGCGCCGGGCCAGCTCGACTGGCTGGGCAACGGCTGCGAGCGGGCGGCCCTGTGCGGGATCGAAGCCGAGCGCGTCGTCAACACCTGGCCCGTCGAGGAGCTGCTGGCGTGGACGGCCGGCCACGCGACCGGGAAACAGGCGGCGTCCAGGAATCAGGGATAACCCGCGTGTCACCCCACACCTGCGCTCGGCGCGCCGGTAACCCGGTTCGCGACCCGGAGACCATGGGCTAGCCTCGCGGAGTGGGACACGTAGACACGATCGCCGACCGTTACGTCGACGAATGGGCGGCCCTGGACCCCATCGGCGCCACCGACGTCGGCATCGCCGGGTACGACGACCGGCTCACCGAGTTCTCGCCCGAGGGGTACGCGGCTCTGGCCGATTTGGACCGCCGGACGCTGGCCCAACTCGCCCAGGTGACGCCGGCCGACGAACGGGAGCGGGTGGCGCTGGAGGCGATGACCGAGCGCCTCAGCCTCGCATTGGAGATGTACGAGGCCGGGCTGGTCACCAGCGAGGTCAGCGTGATCTCGGGGGCGCTGCACGCCGTACGGTCGGTCTTCGACCTCATGCCCATCGGCGGCGAGGAGGCGACGCGCAACATCGCCAAGCGCCTGGCCGCCGTACCCACCGCGCTCGCCCAGGCCCGCACGACGCTGCTGGAGGCGGCGGCTCACGGTCACGTCGCGGCACGGCGGCAGATCATTGAGGTGGCCAAACAGTGCGACACCTGGGTCGACCCGGCGCAGGACGACTTCTGGCCCAAGTTCGCGAGCCGGGTCATCGCCGAGCCCGGCATTCCGGACTCCCTGCGCGCCGAGGTGGAGCGCGGGGCGCAGGCGGCCCGGGAGGCCACGGCAGACTTTGCCCGATTCCTGCGGGAGGAGCTCGCCCCGCGGGGCCGCGAGCGCGACGCCGTGGGTCGGGAGCACTACGGCCTCGCCTCGCGCTACTTCCTCGGCGCCACGATCGACCTCGAGGAGACCTACGCGTGGGGCTTCGCCGAGCTGGCCCGCATCGAGTCGGAGATGCGGTCGGTGGCGGACAAGATCGTCCCGGGTGGGACGATCCGCGAGGCGATCACCGCTCTCGATGCTGATCCGGCCCGACGGATCGTCGGCAAGGAGGCGTTCCGCGACTGGATGCAGGCGCTGGCTGACCGGGCCATCAACGACCTGCACGGCACCCACTTCGACATCCCCGAGCAGGTGCGTCGGATCGAGTGCTGCATCGCACCGACCTCGGATGGGGCGATCTACTACACCGGACCGAGCGAGGACTTCACCCGCCCCGGCCGGATGTGGTGGGCGGTGCCCACCGGCATCGACTCCTTCGCCACCTGGAGGGAGGTCACCACCGTCTACCACGAGGGCGTGCCGGGCCACCACCTGCAGATCGGACAGACGGCCGTGCGGGCGGATCAGCTCAACCGCTGGCAGCGGCTGATCTCATGGTGCTCCGGGCACGGCGAGGGCTGGGCGCTCTACGCCGAGCGGCTCATGGACGAGCTCGGGTACCTCGATGACCCGGGCGACCGGTTGGGGATGCTCGACTCGCAGGCCATGCGGGCCGCCCGGGTGGTCGTGGACATCGGCATGCACCTGGAGCTTCCGATCCCCGACAACCTGCTGGGCGACGTCGACGGGCGCACCGCCTTCCACCCCGGCGAGCGGTTCACCCCCGAGCTGGGCTGGGAGTTCATGCGGGCGCACTGCAGCACGCCGGACGAGAACCTCCGGTTCGAGCTGAACCGCTACCTGGGGTGGCCGGGGCAGGCGCCGTCGTACAAGGTCGGTGAGCGGATCTGGCTGCAGGCCCGGGCGGACGCCCAGGCGCGCAAGGGGGCCGCGTTCGACCTGAAGGCCTTCCACCGCGCCGCCCTCGACCTCGGCAGCATCGGTCTCGATCCGCTGCGCGCTGCGTTGGAGCGCCTGTAGCCGCAGACGCGACCGGCCACCGTCCGACCAGCCCCAGCGCCAACGGCCCCACCACTGGCAGCCCCGGCGCGACCGTCAACGCGACCGTCGCGCTGGGGCGTCAGGGGCAGGTCTGCCGGTAGCGGCGGTCGGGCAGGTGCAGGGCCCACTCCTCGGGCGTCAGCCCCCGGCCCGCGATCCGGCAGGCGAGCGCGATGAGGGACGGGTCATTGTCCGGTGTGGACGCCAGCGCCGTACCGACGCCCCGGCCGCCGGTGAGGTCGAAGGCGAGGATCGTCCCCGAGCCGCCGACGGTGTAGAGGGTGCGGGCGTCGGGCGCGAACCGGACGCTCGTCATCGGCGCCGGGCCAGCAGTGAAGCTGTGCAGCGGCGAGAGCGTGGACAGACTCCACACCACCGCAGCGCCGTCGGAGCCGACCGTGGCGAAGCTGGCCCCGTCGGGTGCCCACGCGGCGGCCAGCACCTGGTCGCGGTGCGCGGTGACCGATCGCGGGGCCGGCGGGTTCTCGTCGGCCGCGGCCCCACCGTCCACTGCGGCGAGATCCCACACCTGCACCACCGGACCGGCGGCGGTGAGCAGCATCCCGGCGTCGGCCGTGAAGGCCAGCGGGGTCACCGCGCCAGGCAGAGTACGCGTCGTGCCGTCGGCCACGGTCAGGACAGTGGTCGATCCACCCGTGCCGAACGCCACCACCGAGCCGTCCGGCGCGACCACCACTGAGTCCACCGGGGACGTCGGGAGGGGATACGTCGTGGACGGGGTCCGGGCGTCGATGTTCCAGGCCGCGGCGGTGGTCGGGGCCTGCGGATCGCGCCCGTGGTGCGTCAGCACCAGCGTGACGCCGTCGGCGAGCAGGCCGCCCCCGGATCCCGGCCACACCTGGCCGAACGCCGTACCGGTCGGACGATGGTTCGTCACGTCCCACACGACGATGCTCGCCGCCTCCGCGCCATCGGTGGTACGGCCGCCGCCCCAACTCACCAGACGCCGTCCGTCCGGCGTGAAGCTCAGCCCGTTCACCGGCCCGTGTCCGGGATAGTCCACTGTGGCCACTGTGGCCAGGTCGTCGCCGCGCAGCAGCAGGATCGGACCGTCTGCCGTGCCGGCGGCTATGGTCGCGCCGTCCGGGCTGACCGCGAACGCCGTTACGCCGGAGCCGGCCATGGTCAGCAGGTCGGGTGTGCGCTGCAGCACCGAGCGGACGACCTCGGTCTGCTCGCCATCGAGCCGGGCCGCGGCGATGGCGAGCAGCAGCGAGCCGCGCAGGTCGGGCTCGGCCACCGCCTGGACCCCGAGTCGGGTCGCGTCCGAGCGCACCGCGCCGGCGGCCGTCTTGAGCTGCATCACCACGGAGACGACCGCGATGCCGGTGGCCAGCAGGGCCAACGCCGTCATGCCCGCCACCCACCGCCACAGCAGCAGCATGCGCCGCTTGCGGCGCATCTCGGTGGCGAGAGCGGTCCGCTGGCTGGCGGCGAGGAAATCGCGCTCCACCGTGGACAGTTCGGCCGAGTGCCGCTCGGCCCAGTCCAGCATGGTGACCAGCCGGGCTCCCCGGTAAAGGATGTTGGCGCTGCGTCCGCCCGCGGCCCACGCGTCAGCCACTCGACGCAGGTGCCGGCGCAGGCTCGTCTCGGCGGCGGTGTCGTCCAGCGCCTCGCGCAGCCGGGGCCACTCGGTGAGCAGGCAGTCGTGGCGCAGGGTCACCGTGTCGATCTCCGGGCTGACCGTGACCAACCCACCGGCCGCGAGCACCTCCAGGGCGGGCAACGCCCCACCGCCGGCCCGCGTGAGCAGCTCGGTCAGATTGGCCCGGGTCCGGACCGCGAGCCGGTCCTCGGTCAGGGTGCACATCCCGGCGAGCAGGGCACGGGCGGCCGTCCGCGCCTGCGGCGTGGGGAGCCCCGCGAAGACCGACTCGGCGTAGGCGGCGATGGCGTCGGCGAGCCCCGGTCCGGCCTGGTAGGCGGCGAGCGTGAGGGTCGTACCGGTGCGGCCGTGCCACAGTTCGCGCAGCGTCACCGCGAGGTGGGCCAGACCACCGTGACCGTCCTCCACCTCGGCGACGAGCCGGTCCACGAGCCCGGGCTCGACCTCGAGCCCGGCGATCTCGGCAGGGCGCACGATCGCGCGGCGCAGCTCGTCCTCGGTCATGGGGGTGACCGGCACCAGGTTCGCCGCGATCAGCTCGGCCAGGACCGGGTGGCGCGCGCAGTGCCGGTAGAAGTCCGACCGCAGGCTGATCAGCACCCGGCCGGTCTCGGTGGCGGCGAGCAGCGCCTCCACGAACTCCTCGCGCTGCCGATCGTCGAACAGGACGAAGATCTCCTCGAACTGGTCGACCACCAGCAGGGTGGGCGCCGGCTCATCGTCGTCCATGACCGGCTCGGTCACGCCGGTCACGGTCGTGGCGCGGGCGGCGGCCGGACGTACGGTCGGTACGGCCGCGCCGGGCACGAGGACGTCGACGGCGGGGGTCCGCGACACCGGCAGGCGCAGCGCCGGCAGCCCGGCTGTCGAGGTGAGCCCAGTAATGGCGCGAGCGGGGTTGGGGGCCGCCGCGGGCAGCGGTCCGGTCGGCAGGATGCCGTTGCGGTGGCCCAGCCCGCCCGGCATCTCTGGCGGCGGGCCTGTCTCCTCTGTGGACTCGGCTTCCTCGGTCGACTCAGCGGATTCATCGTGCTCGCCGGCGGGCGTCGAGTTGACGGACGCCACGAAGTCGGGCACGTCCTCGTCCGCCTCGGGCTGGTCGGTCGTCTCGGCCGGGTCGTCCGGCTCCGGCGTGGGCCGTTCGGTCGTCATCACCGGGAGCAGGGCGGTGGGCGTGACCAGCGGGTTGGAGCGGGCGAGCTCGGCCGGTACGGCCGGGGTGGGCCGTGGTGGCGGAGCCATCAGGTCGGCCAGGGCGCCGCCCATCGTCGACGGCGTCACCACGACCTGACGCCACCGGCTGGAATCGGGCAGCACACCCGCGGCGATCGCCGGCAGCACCCCGGCCCGCAGCAGGGAGGTTTTCCCGGTGCCCGCGTCGCCGACCAGCGCCAGCAACGGCGCCTCGACCAGCCGGGCCAGCACCTGGGCGACGAGGCGTTCCCGGCCGTGGAAGAGCTCGGCGTCGCCGGGGCCGAAGCCGTTCAGGCCCGGGTACGGGCAGCCGGGGGGACGGACCGTGGGGCGCAGCGACCGGGCGCGAGCGCGGACATGGGCGAGCTCCAGCGCGCCGCTGACGACCTCCTCGCGCAGCGCCTCGAGCGTGCGCCGCGGCTCGGCCGAGTCGGCGACCGCGCGGTCGATGCGGCGGCCGGCGCGGGCGAACGCCCACTCGCTGGCCGCGCGATGCACCTTCGCCGGCACCCCGCCGGTGTTCACCATCGCGGCCGCGGCGGCCTTCTCCGAGGCCGACGGGGCATAGATGCGGACGATGTCCGTGATCGCCGCATCGTCCAGTGCGGACAGCACGAGCTTCGGCACGCTGACGAGATCCCCGACACGGACCGGGTCACGGCAGGTCACGAACGTGACCACCGGGCGGGTCATCACCGACCGGACGAACGTGGTGACCCGGGTGACGTCCTCATGCGGGGCCCGGTCCAGGTCCTCGACGATGACGACCGTGAGCCGGTCCGGCTCGGCGACGTGGCTCTCGAGGCCGCGGGCATCGGCCCGCCAGTACCGGATGACCGCGCCCCGCTCGGCCGCGCGCTTGGCCACCTCCGCGATGACGCGCGTCTTGCCCATGCCGGGCGTGCCGACGATGAGCCGGGCCTGCGCGCGCCGCGTCGCGGCGAGGTCCATGGCGGCGCACAACCAGTCGATCTCCTGCTCACGGCCCAGGCACGGCGGAAAGGTGATGGCCAACGCCGCCGGCACCGTGGTGGGCTGCAGCGGCACCCCGAACAGCCGCGGGTCGCGGTCGATGACCGCCTCCTCGACCGCCCGCAGCTCGGCGCCGGGCTGCACGTTGAGGCGTTGGGCGAGCTGCTCGACGGCTCGGCGGTGGACCGCCAGCGCGTCCGAGCGCCGGCCCAGCCGCACCAGCACGGTCATGAGCTGACCCCACAGGCGTTCGCGGTGCCAGTACTCGGCCGTCAGCGCCTGCAACTCGGACAGGAGGGTCGGTGGTACACCCGGGGCGTGCAGGGCCAGCAGAGCGTCCACTCTGTACTCGAAGGCGGACAGCCGCAGATCCTCCAGCCGCTTCGCCTCGGCCCGCAGGAACGACAGCTGGTCGTCGAGCTCGTCGGTGACCGAGCCGTCGGGTTCCACGAAGCCCTCGTAGGCGGTGCCCCGCCACAGCTGCAGCGCGGCGTCGAGCTGGCGCAGCGCCAGGGCGGGCTGGCCGACGGCGATGGCCCGCCGTCCGTCGGCCAGCAACCGCTCGAAGCTGAGAATGTCGACATTGGATGGATGGATCGCGAGGAGATATCCGGTGGGCAGCGTGACGACCACGCTGGTCGGGTCCACATTGGGCGCCACCGCGGTGAGCGCCTTGCGCAGGCGGGCCACGGACGACGCGACCTGGCTCTCGCAGTCCTCCGGCGGCTGGCTGCCCCACAGGACGGCGACGATCGTCGCCGTGCTGACCTCCTCGCACGGGGTGCGAGCGAGCAGGGCGAGCAGGGTACGGGTCGTCCCCGAGACCTCGACCGGAACCCCGTCGTAGCACAGCTCGACCGGCCCCAGCACGTTCAGCCGCCACGCGCCATCGACTGTTGTCTTTGTCGCTGGTCGATGCTCCGTAAGCGTCATGGCTTCAGGGGTGCCCCGCGGGGTCGGGGCACGCCACCCCCTCCCCAGTTGATTGGAGTAGTCGTGCTCGTCTCTGTGTGACTGACCGGGTGGTTGCCCGGCGGTCGACCGTGTCGCACGGACCGCCGGCGCTCGTGGACTTGCTGCAGGTTCCGCTCCGCAAGCTTCGCGGAGTTACTCACAGATTCCGCTCCGCAAGCTTCGCGGAATTCCCGCGTCTACCGCTCGCACTCGGTGCCGGTGGCGGGGAAGATCTGGGCGTCTGGCCGGATTGTGGGTGGTCAGTCGAACCCACCGTCGGCACAGGACAGTGGCAGAATACACCGTCCCTGATCTCTGGAGAACAGACAAGTTTCGGCACCCGGCTACCGGCCGCGCCGCGGGTTGGTCCGGCCGAGCCCGGCGACGGCGGCGAGCACGAGGATGCAGCCGATCGTGCCGGCCACCCGGAGCCGTTCGCCGAAGACCGCGGCGGCGAGCACGGCGGCGGTGACCGGCTCGAGCAGCGTCGCGATCGCGGCCGAACCGGCCGGAACCGTACGCAGCCCGGCATAGAAGAGCGTGTAGGCCAGGGCCATCGTCATCACACCGAGGTAGCCGAGCCAGACCCACGCGCGGGGCTCGTGAGGGTACAGCGGACCGGCGAAGGCCGCCGCGAGTGGGATCAGGGCCAGCGCCCCGATCGTCGTGGTCGCGGTCGTCACAACCGTGGGGGCCGCGGCCCGGCTCAGGCTCCAGCCGGCCCGGGTCGCCGCGGCATAAGCCGATCCCGATGCACATGCTTCGATCACGCCGAGCATCGGTGACGTGCCGCCGGTGCCGTGTCCGGCCGACAGGCTGACCAGGGCCAGGCCGGCGAGCGCGGTCGTGAGGACTGCGACATCCCCGGGCGTCCGCCGCTGCGGGCGGCCCGCCCCCGGGGCCAGGAACAACAGAATGGGGGCCAGGCCGAGCGACACCATCGTGGCCACGGTGACGCCCGCGTGGGTCACGGCCGAGAAGTAGAGGAACTGGTACGCAGCCGTCCCCAGGGCGACGGCCACGACCCGGCGGGGCGAACGCCGCAGCAGCCCGACGACGGCGCCGGCGCTCCGGAGGACGAGGGCACCGCCGAGCAACACAACCGCCGCGATGGCCAGTCGCCAGGCGCTGATGGTCAGCGGATGCAGCGGGTCGATCGCGCGGATCGCCTGCACGGTAAGGCCCCCGGTGCCCCACAGGACACCGGCGAGGCAGACCTGGACCAGCCCGACCCTGGGGGAACGAGATGGCCGAAGTAGCGACCGGGACGGCCTGCGTAGGGACAGGGATGACTTGCGGAGAGACAGGGATGGCTTGGGTCGGGATTGGAATGACATGGGTAACGCGCTCCTTGGGGCGCTCGATCCGAACCAGGGACTGGCTTTCGGAGCGCGCCAAACGAGCGCGACGGCTCAATCGAGCCGGCGGCGCGACGGGGGCCCGCTCCGGTCAGGCGACCGGAGGCGGCAGAACCAGGGCGAGCCGCGGACGAGGCATACCGGGATGGTAGCGGGTCGTGGTGCCACGCTGGCGAGCCAGATTGCGGCGGCGCGTGAGATGAACAGGAAAATCCGCTACGCCGGTTCTGCGGACGTGTCGACGCCGCGCCACTGCGCGCTGGTCGCGATGGTGACGAGTCGGTGGGTGGCGCGGGTCAGCGCCACGTAGAGCACCCTGATGCCCGCCCCGGCCGCGGTGCCAGCTGCGCCCGCTGTCCTCGTGGTCCGTGCGGACGGCGCTTCCGTCACGCCGTCCCACTCGGCGACGATCTCGTCGGGCCCCACCACGACGACGCCGTCGTACTCCATGCCCTTGGCCCGCATGGCGTCCACGACCTGTACCCGCCCCGAGCCGTCTTGTCCGGCGAGCCAGGTGGCGACCGCATCCCGCCGCGCGGCCGGGGTCACGACGCCGATCCGTCCCTCCACCTCACCGAGCAGCCGCGAGACGGCATCGACGACGGCGGTCTCGAACGAGTCGGGTGCCACGAGCCGGTGCTCGGGTGCGGCACCGGTGCGGCGGACCGCGCGCGGCAGGTCGGCGTCGGGAACCGCGCGCCGCACCACCGACGCGGCGAAGTCGAAGATCTCCGCCGAGTTGCGGTAGTTCGTGGTCAGGTGGAACCGCCGGATCTTCTTGCCCCGCAACGCCTCCTGGCGGGCGCGGTGGGCCTCGTCGGGGTCGGGCCAGGCCGACTGCGCGGCGTCGCCCACGATGGTCCATCCGGCCTGGCCGCCCCGCCGGCCCAGCATGCGCCACTGCATGGGCGACACGTCCTGGGCCTCGTCGACCAGCACGTGGGCGTAGCCGTCGTAGTTCTCGGGCCGGGGTGGCCGGGCCGGTGCGCTGAAGTACCGTTCGGCCACAGTGGACAGTTCCTGGATGTCGTCGCCGGCCTGATCGATGCCCAGCCGACGCGACGACTCGCGGCGCTTGACCGGCTTGGGCGGCTCGCCGAGCAGCACCCGCAGCTCGTCGACGAGCGCCACGTCCGCCACGGACAGCCCGGCGCTGGGATCGGCCGGGTCGGTGCCGACCGACGCCCACGACTCAGCGAGCGCGGCGATGTCCTCCTCCGACAGCCAGTCGCCGCCCGCGTCCCGGACCCGGGCCGGATCGGCCAACCAGCCGAGCACCGCCACCGGACGCAGCACCGGCCACCAGGCCCGGGCGAACTCCTCGAAGTCGTCCCGCCCGTAGATCTCGGTGGAGAAGGCCTTCGTGGTCCAGGCGACCCCCGGCGGGCGCTTGTGCCACAGCGCGATCGCGAGCTGCCGGCGGGCCTCCGGACCACCCGGGTTCGGCTGGGGCACGATCTCGTGCAGGCGACGCCGCACGGCGGCGAGATCATCGGCATCCAGGCGCAGCACCTCGCCGGCGTACGTCACCCGCAGCGAGGTCGGCACGCCGGGGGGCTCCTGCCGGATCACCCGCTGCAGGAATCGGCGCATGCGCAGCGATCCCTTGAGCGCGGCCAGGCGAGGCGGATCAAGGCGGTCGGTGGCGATGCCGTCGACAATCTCGCCGAGCGCCCGCAGCTCGGCGGTCTCCTCGCCGAGCGAGGGCAGCACGCGGTCGACGTACGACATGAAGACCGGGGACGGCCCCACCAGCAGCACGCCAGCGCCCTCGTAGCGGCGCCGGTCCCGGTAGAGCAGGTGCGCGGCGCGGTGCAGCGCCACCGCCGTCTTGCCGGTGCCGGGGCCGCCCTCGATGATCGTCACTCCGCCGGCCGGCGCCCGGATCGCCTCATCCTGCTCGCGCTGAATGGTGGCGACGATGTCGCGCATCCGGTCGGTCTTCGCCCGGGCGAGGGTCGCGAGCAGGGCACCATCGCCGACCGCGCCGATACCGCCGGCCGTGGCCGCCTCGAGGTCCAGCAGGTCGTCCTCGATGTCGACGACCCGCGGTCCGGTGCACCGGATCACCCGCCGGCGGACCACGCCCTGCGGGTCCTCGGCGGTCGCCTGATAGAACGGGGCCGCCCCGGGAGCCCGCCAATCGATCACCAGCGGCCGGTGTTCTTCATCACGCAGTCCCAACCGTCCAATGTGGCGCGTCTCACCGTTGCGAAGATCAAGTCGACCGAAGACGAGCCCCTCGTACTCGGTGTCGAGGGTGCGCAGCCGCAGCGCCGCGTGGTACACCATGGCGTCCCGCTCGACGAGCGAACCCGGGGTACGCGCCCGGGCCAGCCGGAATCCTTCCCGCTGCAACCGTTGGGCCTGCTCACGCAGCGCCTCAAGGCGGGCGTAGACGCGGTCGACGTGACGCTGCTCCGCCGCGATCTCGGACTCTCGCGTCGATTCGGAGCCGGCGGGTGAGGAGGGCCGAGACTGTGCCACCGGTGCGGGTGCCCCCTTCTGACCGAAACGTGACCGTCGGAAAAGGGTACGCCGGCTGTCTGCGTCGAATTACCACCACGCCGGTTATCACGTTTGCCGGCGGTTGAGCGGCCGCCTACCTTCTCTCGCCGTCCGACAACTCCGTTCCAACCAGCAGGAGGTCCCCCGCCAACCAGCAGGGGTCCGCCAACCAGCAGGAGGTACGTCCCATGTCCACCATTCAATCCCCGACCCTGACCGCCGACGAGTACGCCGAGAAG
>JADGGF010000679.1 GCA_019690055.1 Micromonosporaceae bacterium | reverse complement strand
CGCACCCGCCTCCGGAGGGCGGTGCTCTATCCCCTGAGCTACGGGGGCCTCAACAGCCGCCGAACAGGCTACCAGGTCTGCCCGGCGGGTCGTCGAGCGGGTTTGGCCTCCCGGGTCCCGTGTCGTGATCGTCCCCGAGGCCGTGTGGACGGCGACCCGGCCGACGCTCGGACCGTCGGCCACGAGCCCGCGACAGCGCCGAGAGGCGGCGTACCGATCGGAAGGGCGTCAGTTCGGCAGCGGGGAGGCGCCGAACTCGGTGAGGAGGTTCTGCATCACCACCACCTCGTTGCCCTGGTTGCGCTTCATCTGCTCGGCGAGTTCGCGGACGGGCGGGGTCGGGTTCTGATCCAGGACGGCATCAACCATGTGAACCCCACCCATGTGGTGGCGGATCATGAGCTGCAGGAACAGGATGTCGAAGTCCTGGCCCTCGGCGGCCCGCAGTTGGTTGATCTCCTCGCGGGTGGCCATGCCCGGCATGAGGTTGCCCTTGACCATGGCCTCGCCGCCCGGGACCCACGCCATGGGCGGGTCGTTGGTGTAGCGCGGCACACCCCAGGTGTCGAGCCAGCTGTACATGCGGCCGATCTGGGCCTGCTGGGTCGTCGCGATGTCATGGCCGAGCGACCGGACCCGATCGTCCGTGGCCTTCTGTACGGCCATCATGCCCATCTCGACGGCCTGGGCGTGGTGGGAGGCCATGTCCCGGGCGAAGCCGACGTCGGCCGACCCTTCGCCGGGGTAGTCGGGGCGCCCCACGTTCATGCCGATCGCGAACCCGAGCAGGCCCACGATGATCGCCGCGGCGATCGCCAGGCCGAACCGGCCACGGGGTCCGAGCTGGCGCAGCAGCGCGCTACCCCGGCCCCGCAGGCCACCACCCGCAGCGCGCGGCCCGCCGCCACCAGCCTCGACCGGGCCTGGCGTGGACCGTCGGGCCGCCCCGTCAGACCGGCCGAAACCAGCCCGGTCGGGCCGGCCGGAACCGGACGGCGTCCGCGTGGGTCGGGTGGTCGGTCGAGTCCTGGTGGCCGCGGCGCCCATGGCTCAGCTCATTCCTTCGCCGAAGTCGAGCGGGGTCGGCGTGGCCTCGGTGATGCCGCCGCTGCAGGCCGCGCCCTCCTCCTGGCTGGCGTTGAGGCGCAGCGCGCTGATGAAGTCGTCGATGCGGCTGTCGTCGGCGTTGTCGACCTTGAGCTGGTAGCCCCAGGCCTGCAGGGAGATGGGCGAGTCCTGGTTCGGGTACGGGCTCATCAGCATGTACTCACGCCCCTCGACCCGGCGGGCGAGCTTGTCGATCTGGTCCTGCGGCAGGTCCGGACGGTACGTGATCCAGACCGCGCCGTGCTCGAGCGAGTGGACCGCGTGCTCCTCGGCGATCTCCGACGTGTACACGTCGCCCATGCAGTTCTGCCAGTAGCCGTTGTGCGGACCGCCGACCGGTGGCGTCATCGGGTAGGTCAGGTCGCCCGCTTGGTGCGGCCGGGTGGTCACGCTCTGGTCGAACGACGGAGAGCTCGGGTCGATGTAGTTGATGAGGCCGGGGATGGCGGCGACCTGCTCCTGCCAGGTGCCCTTGGACCGCTCCTGGATCAAGGGCCAGACGCTGACCCCGACGATCGCGAGGGCCACCAGGCCGGTGGCGACGAACAGCAGGATCGGGCCCCAGTTACGCGACTGGGCCACCCGCACCGGCGTGACGGGCCGCCGGCCGCCCTTCTTGCCCCCGCCCAGGGCCGACCCGCGCTGGCCGCCGACCAGCGCCGACTGGACCTTCGGCTTGGTGGCGGAGGCCGACTTGGCCGCGGCCGCTGACTTGGCGGGCGCCTTCGTCGCCGACGCCGTGGTGGTCTTGGTGGCCGACGTCACCTTGGTCGCCGAGGCGCTCGTCGCGCTCTTCTCGGTCTCGTCCGACGAGTCCTTGGCCGCGCCGTTGGCCTTCGCGGCGCTCGCGCCCGTACGGCCCTTGCCATTCGCGCCCGCCCGGCCGCCCGCGCCCGGACGACCGGCGTTGGCCCGCACCGCCTTCTTCACCGGCAGCACGCCCCCGACTGGCTCATCGGCCGAGGCGGTGTCGGAGCTGGCTCCGCCGGCAGTGGTCGTTGACTTCTTCGGGGCGGAGTGGCGGGAGTCGCCGGTGCTGATGCTCATCGGGCCTCGTCACTGGTCGGCCAGCACGGGGGTGCCGGCTGTGGGGCGGGCAGGTGCGGTACGCCTGGGCGGCGCCCTGGAGCGGCGCCCAGG
>JADGGF010000678.1 GCA_019690055.1 Micromonosporaceae bacterium | reverse complement strand
GCCCCCCGTTGATCTACCCGGCCCCCTCCTCGTCGATCTACCCGGTCCCCTCCAGTTGATCTAGGGCTTGGAGTGGCGAGTTGATCTCCAACCACCACTCTCGGCCCTAGATCGACGCAGCATATCGACGCACATGTCGACGTCGATCGAGGCGATGGGGACCGGGGTCAGCGGCGGTTGCGGGTGTCCGCCAGCAGGCGGGCCACCTCGGCCCGGGTCCGGGCGCGCTCCTGGTCGGCCCGCACCGCGGCCGCCGCGTTGGCTCGGGCATCGCCGATCACCTCGTCGCCGAGCACACGCTGCAGCAGCCGGACCGACTCCCGCAGCACGGCCCGCGGGGCCGCCGTCACATCGAATGTCGTCGAGAATAGGCGCGGTGCCCCGGTGTCTCGTCGTGTCGCCATGTTCGCCCCCTACCGTCGCCCACGTGTGTCGGCTGCCGCCGAGATGTCCACCCATCGGCCGCCGCCGACGTGCCCAACAATCGGCGGCTGCCGACATCCTTCCGGACGCCCGTTTCCGCCCCGTGAAGCCGAGGTCACGGTCCGGCGGCCGACACGCGCCAGCGCGAGGTGCACGGCGGTGGCCGCCGGGCGACCCACGCCATTGTGTGACCGGTGGGGCTGGTCTGACGAGCGGATATGGCCCCGGTCACGGAGACTCCGGTCACAACGGCTCAGACCACAGTGGACAGTCGCCGGATCACCGGCGCGACAGGTCGGTCTGCCCCGCCAGCCGGGCCTGCCGGTCCGCCTCGGAGAGCGCGTCGAGCACGCCGTCGAGATCCCCGGCGATGACCATGTCCAAGTTGTACGCCGTGTAGCCGATCCGGTGGTCGGAGATCCGGTTCTGCGGGAAGTTATATGTACGGATACGCTCGGACCGGTCGACCGTCCGTACCTGGGCCTTGCGGGCGTCGGCGGCCGCGGCGGCCGCCTGCTCCTCGGCGAGCTGCGCCAGCTTCGCCCGGAGCATGCGCATCGCCTGCTCCTTATTCTGTAGCTGCGAGCGTTCGTTCTGGCAGCTCACCACGATGCCCGTCGGCAGGTGGGTGATACGAACCGCCGAGTCCGTCGTGTTCACCGACTGGCCACCCGGTCCCGACGATCGAAACACATCGATGCGCAGGTCGTTGGGGTCGATCGAGATCTCCGTCTCCTCGACCTCGGGCGCAACCAGGACGCCGGCGGCCGAGGTGTGGATGCGCCCCTGCGACTCGGTGGCCGGCACGCGCTGCACCCGGTGCACGCCACCCTCCCACTTCAGGCGCGACCACACGCCGTTGCCGTCCTCCGGCACGCCCCGCGTACGAATCGAGACCGTGGCATCCTTGATTCCGCCCAGCTCAGACTCCTGGCTGTCCATGATTTCGGTCACCCAGCCGCGCCGTTCGGCGTAGCGCAGGTACATGCGCAGCAGGTCACCGGCGAACAGGGCCGACTCCTCACCGCCCTCGCCGGCCTTGACCTCGAGGATCACGTCCTTGGCGTCGTTCGGGTCGCGGGGTGCCAGCAGTTCCGCGAGGCGCTGTTCGAGCTGGGGGATCCGGGCGGCGATCTGGTCCGCCTCGGCCGCGAAGCCCGGATCCTCGGCGGCCAGCTCCCGGGCCGCGGCGAGGTCCTCGCGGGCCTTCTCCAGCTCGGCCGCCGCCTTGTGGATGCCGGAGAGCTCGGCGAACCGACGCCCCACGCGCCGGGCGGTCGCCGGATCGGCGTGGATCGCCGGGTCGGCGAGCCGCCGCTCCAGCTCGGCGTACTCGTCCAGCAGCGACCTCAGTCGATCCTCACTCACGCCCCCTCCCAGGTCATCGCACGTGGACAGACGTCAATACATCGGAACACGCAAACGGCGCCCACCCGACCACGTACGGTCAGGCAGACGCCGTCGACGCAGCTACTTGGTGCCGGCCGCCTTGGCCGCCGCCTTCTTCGCGGGCTTCTGGACCTTGGCGTACTTCTGCTGGAACTTCGCCACCCGACCAGCGGTGTCGAGCACGCGCTGCTTACCCGTGTAGAACGGGTGGCAGACGTTGCACGTCTCGGCGTGGATCACGCCGTTGCGCGCCGTCGAGCGGGTGACGAACGTGTTGCCGCACGAGCAGATGACCTGCGTCACGTCGTAGCGCGGGTGAATGTCAGGCTTCATGCCTCGCGTCCTCTCTGTTGGTCGCCGGGTCGCCACGCCGCATCCCGCCGTCGGCGGGCGTGAACCGGTACCTGGGCGTCTCAACAGTCTGCCACGCGGGCTCAT
>JADGGF010000677.1 GCA_019690055.1 Micromonosporaceae bacterium | reverse complement strand
CCGCATCACCCGCACCGGCCCCACCGTCACCTGGACCATCCCCAGTGGACGAACCTTCACCGTCACCACCGACAAGGACCTCATCCTCACCCGCGACGACTGACCAGGCGGCGAGAACTCAACCATGAGAACTGACCAGTTGTCCCGTCTTTACCCGCGAGGACCGATCAGGTATCCGCACCCGCGAGGACCCGACCGCTCCCGGGTCGACCGGCCTCGACGCGACGCCGCCGCGGCGACCCAGACGGCCCGTGCGCCCGATGGTTATTGCCGGGCGTCACCGAACCAGCGGGAACACCACACCGGCGGCGAGCGCGCCGAGAACGACGCCGACGACGGTCTGGGCGAGGGTGTGCTCCTTGAGCAACACCCGCGACCAGGCGATCACCCCCACGATCGGCCAGGCCAGGTGAAACCACGGTCCGAAGACGAACACGAGCGTGGTGACGGTGCCGGCGGCGACGGCGGTATGGAAGCTCACCTTGCCCCACCACGTCGTGGCCACGAAGGTGAGCCCGAGACCGGCGAGCATAGCGACGACGAGCGCGACCAGATCGCGGGGAGCCTCGAGCACCACCATCACGGCGAGACCGACCACGACGGACACCGCGGCGGCGATGATCGCAGCCGGCCGGTGCTCCCGGACGGTCACATGGTGATCGGTGAAGCGACCGGTACGGATCCCCCGGACGACGTACGCGACCGGCAGACCGCTGGCGAACACCGCCGAGACGATTCCCCAGCCGACGGAACCACTGTGCCACGCGACGGCCACACAGATCCCCGCCACGAGCACAGCGGGGGTCAGCGCCTCGGTCACGACGCGCGCCAGCCGCCGGGCGAGCGGCGAACGCGCCGGGCCGTCCGACGCGCCGGGCGTCGCACTGGGTGACCGGTCCGAAACCGCGTCCGTCATGACACCTCCTCCAGCTCGGCTCCCGCGTGAGCCGGGCCAGGCTCGACGAGACCCGCCCGGGCACCGACTTCGATGGCAATCAGGCGGACGTGTCTCATCAAGTGGCTTCCTTCACGACGTCGGCCCACGGCACCAGCTATGTGGGTGGGCCGTCACCGGGCGGCCCATCGTATGGCCCGAGTTCGATGAACCAGCGGTCGCCGTGACGGTTGAGCCAGAGCCGGTCCGCGTACGGCTGGCCATCCCGTCGGCCGGTCAAGTAGGCCGCCATGAGGATTTCCGAAACGGTCGGGTTGATCACCACGTCGTCGATCACCAACCGACCCCCACCGAGTTCGGCGAGGCGCCGCTCGATCTCGGCGTCGGCGATGTAATCGGGATCCGCAAGGCGTTCCAGGCGGTTCCGCTCCTGGAGACGGAGACTCTCGATGTACTCGGCGACCGCCTCCTCGGGAGTGGGCATACCACCGGGATCCCGTTGCGCGACGAGGGCGATCGTGACGCCCACCGCGACCACGACCACGACCACGACGGTCGCCAGGGTGATCAAGCGAACCCGGCTCATGGGCCGTGTACTACCTCCACGCCTCGACGTGCCAACGGATCTCTATGAAGAGATCCTCATCGACCAGCTCCCTGGCGTAGAGTACCTGGTCGCCGGGCGATACGTGCCCCTGGTCAACGCCACATATCGCCAGCCCGGGTTGGCCTCGAACCGATGCCCGACGCCGTGAAACGGCCTGCCTGCCCGCTGCGAACTCGACCCCGCCACGTCGGCGGCCGTGCCCATCCGAGAGGTCTACGACGGTGTCTGCTCGAGTAGTCGACGTACCTGGGCCGCGGCCTCGTTGCCCGGATCGAGCTCCAGGAACCGCTGCAGGGTCGCAGCCGCCTCGGCGAGTCCCTGTGCACGTTGGGCCAGGCCGAGCAACAGCACGGCTTGCGCGTTGTTCGGCTCACCATCGAGAACGCTGGTGGCCGTCTCGGCGGCTTGGGCGGGCTGGCCGGAGCGCAGCAGGCAGTACGCAAGGCGTAGTCGGATCGCGGAGCTCGGCTGGCTCTCGGCCACCTCTCGGTAGATGGCGGCCGCCTCGGCGAACCGCTCCTCGCGCTCCAGCGACGACGCGAGCGACAGCGAAGCGGCCAGCGGATCGGCCACGGGCGGCGGGTCGCGGTGCGGACTGGCGAATGCGACCACCCCAGCCAGCGCGACGATCGATATAGCTAAGATGTCCCATGTCAGGGCGGCTCGGGCTGGATGCCCGAGGGCCGGGCCCGCCGGCGCGCGGCGGGGCCGGGCCTGGGCACGGCGTGGCCGGGCCTGGGCAGGGTGG
>JADGGF010000676.1 GCA_019690055.1 Micromonosporaceae bacterium | reverse complement strand
CCTAGCCGCGGTCGATGGCAGGCCGGTGGTGGGCGAGCGCGGCGTGATGGTCGGTGTCCCCGTCGGACCAAGGGTCGGCGTGCACCACCGCGGCGGCCAGCCGAGGAACCTCGTGAATGAGGCGGTGCTCGGCGTCGACGGCGATCGCGTGGGCCTGCACCACCGTGAGCTCGGCGGCCACGACGATCTCACACTCGGCGCGCAGCCGGTGACCGATCCACCGCAGCCGCACCGAGCCGACATCCACCACGCCCTCGGTCGACCGGAGCGTCGCCTCGACAGCGTCTACAAGGGACGGATCGACTGCGTCCATGAGCCGCCGGTACACCTCCCGCGCGGCCTGGGCGCCGACCACGACAATCGCCACGGTGATCGCCAGTCCCACGACCGGGTCGGCCCAGTTCCAGCCAAGGGCGACACCCCCGGCGCTGAGCAGCACGGCCAGGGACGTGAACCCGTCGGCGCGGGCGTGCAGTCCGTCGGCGACCAGGGCGGCCGAGCCGATGCGGCGCCCCACCCGGATCCGCAGCTGGGCCACCGCCTCGTTGCCGAGGAAGCCGATGATCGCGGCCGCCGCCACGACCGCGACGTACTGGACCTCCGCCGGGTGGCGGAGCCGGTCGACCGCGGCCCACCCGGCGGCCACGGCCGACGCCGCGATCACGGCGACGATGAGGATGCCGGCCAGGTCCTCGGCCCGTCCGTAGCCGTACGTGTAGCGGCGGGTGGCGGGCAGCCGTCCCACCAGGAAGGCGAGGGCCAACGGCAGGGCGGTCTGCGCGTCGGCGAGGTTGTGCAGCGTGTCGCCGAGCAGCGCCACCGATCCCGACGCGACCACGACGACGGCCTGCAGCAGGGCCGTCGCGCCGAGCATCGCCAGCGACAGCCACAGTGCCCGCATGCCCTCCCGGCTGCTTTCCAGCTCTGCGTCTACTGTGGACGAATGATCGTGCTGGTGCGGCGCGATCAGGTGCCGGATTCGGGCGAACAGCCCGTGCGACGCATGCGTGTGTCCGTGCTCGCCCCCGTGCGGGTGGTCATGGTCGTGTCCGGCGCCCGACTGGTCGTGCCGGTGGCCGTGGTCGTCATCGTCGTGGACGTGGTCGTCGTCCTCGTGGATGTGGTCGTCGTCCTCGTGGATGTGGTCGTCGTCCTCGTGGATGTGGTCGTCGTGCCCGTGGACATGCTCGCCGTGCTCGTGGACATGGTCGTGCCCATCCTTGCCGTGCCGGTGCTCACCGTGCCCATGCTCACTGTGCCGGTCCACGCCGCGATCGTCTCACGGGCGGGACCTGTGGGCAGGCTCACCGCACGGTGTAGGTCCGTACGTTGAGCACCTCGTCGATGCCGACCACGCGGTCGAGTTCGTCGGGCAGCCAGAGCCAGGCGAACCGGACCGTGGTGTCGTCGGACCAGGCGATCCCGGCGGGGTAGTACACGGAGAGCCGGTCGGAGCCGCCCAGGGCTGCGGCCGCGAAGCCGCCCCACGGGCCCGGATTCATCATGGCGGGGGGCACGGACTGGACGACCTCCCGCAGGCCCTGCCGGTCCGGCCAGGTCGATGACCGCGAACTGGGCGACGTGGGGCTCCAGGGTGGCCGGGTCACCGGTGCGGTAGGCGAAAGCGAGCCGGCCCCCGTCCGGGGAGAGCCGGATCAGGTCGACGTACGTGCAGTCGCCGACCAAAGTGGTCAGATCCAACGTGGTCACGACGCCCGTGCCGATGTCCAGCATCTGCACCTGACAGCGGGCCGTCTCCTCGACCGCCACGATCCGGCCCGCGTCGACGTTGACGTCCCAGGTGTCCAGGTGGGCCGGCAGGGCATCGAGGTTCGCCACCGTTCGTTCGGAGCCGTCGGCCAGGTTGTGCGCGACGAGCCGCCGTCCCGTCGTGGGTTCGCTGGTCTGCTCGTCGTGCGGAACGCGGACGAGAAGGACCTCGGTCTCGGTGACGCCGGCGATGGACGTCTCCGCGCACCGTACGCGTACGTTACGGGAGAGCGACATCGTCCCGTCGGCCTCGTACAGGCGCAGGTAGTCGGCGGTGTTGGGGTCGCACAGGCTGTCCAGCCGGAGTTCGCCGGACGGGGTGCTCCACTCCAAAGTCACGATGCGCCCGTCGCCGAGGATGTGGAGACCGCGGTGTCGGTCGCCAGAGAGTTTGTAGGCCACCACCTCACCGGCCGCCGTCACCTCCTGCGGCTCGAGCTGAACCACGCCGATCGTTCCGGGTGGGAAGCCGTAGTTGGGC
>JADGGF010000048.1 GCA_019690055.1 Micromonosporaceae bacterium | reverse complement strand
CTCGACACCGGGCTCGAAGCCGGAACCAAGGCAGAAACCCAGGTCGGAAACCGAATCCCCGACGCCCAGCGCCGAGGACGACCCCATCCCCTTCTAGCCTCGGCCCAATCCCCTTCTAACCTCGGCCCAGCCGAGCCGCTGGTCGGCCAACCTCATATGGATAGGCGCATGAATAGGCATGGCCGAATCACTAGACAGTCGTCAACGAAGTATCCGGACGTCTACCGATGCCGTACAGAACCCGCCTGCGGTGTCATGGGCAAGGGCCTGGCGCTGCAGTTCCGCCGTGCCTTCCCCGCCATGTTCGCCGCCTACAAACAGGCGGCGCGAGCCGGCGAGGTCCAACTCGGCCGCATGCCCGTCTGGCCGACGGACGCACCGACCGGACCCCGCTACATCACCAACTTCCCGACGAAGGGTCACTGGCGGTCGCGCTCGCAACTCCGGGACATCGAGGCCGGTCTGGAGGACCTGGTCCGCGTCGTCCGCGATCTGGGATCACGTCGCTGGCCGTGCCTGCGTTGGGATGCGGGAACGGCGGCCTTGACTGGCGCGACGTCGAACCCCCGCATCCGGGGGTGCGCTCGCGCCGCTGGACGACGTACAGGTGCTCCTCTTCCCGCCCGGCTGAGCACCCGAGCCCCCGCCCAGCGGCCGAGGGTTCGGCCATGAATTGATGGCCGGTTACGTCGGGATCGCGGGTTGGTGCGCGGTCGCGCCCTCGGACACGGCCGGGCCGAGACCCAGCGCCATCCGGAACAGGGCGGTGGAACTCGCGGGGCGCCGGTCGGCGAGCCAGGCCGCGAGTCGACCGTCGCCCTCGGCCTGCATGATGCGCAGCGCCTCGAACGTCCGCAGGTCGTCCAGGTTCAGCGGCAGAGTGCGACCGCCGCGGGCGTGGAAGGTGTTCACCGTCTCCGTCGTCTTCGGACCCGACGGCCAACGGTCGTTGCGCAGTAGGAACAGCCGCCGCTTCGGCACATCGGGGGCGAGACCGGCCACAGTGGACGCCGCGTTGATCCGGCTCATCACGGCGCCGGGGTGGCCGCTGGCGATGGCCCGGAACGCCCAGTGCTCCTCGTCGTCGATGCCCTCGTCGAGGGTGCGGCGCAGCCGCGCGTGCAGGGGTGGCTTGGTGCTGGGCATCGGGTCGACCTTGTAGGACGGGTCACCGAGCTCTACGAGGAGCGCGTTGAGGCCGGCGGCGAGCAGCTCCGGCACGCGCGCGTCCTCGGTATAGCGGTCCAGCGCGCCCTGCACGTCGGCCTGCCGGACCAGACTGGCGAAGCGCGCGTCGAGCTCCTCGAAGCTCGACCCCTCCGACCGTACGGGCGGCAGATCGGCGAGGTTGATCGGTCCGTCGTCCTCGAGGTTCTCCAGCTCCACGACCACGCCGCGGCGCAGGCACGCCAGCGCGTGGCGCTCCACCCGCTTCAGCAGCGCCCGCGGCGTGAAGTGCGCCGCCTCGGCGAAGGCGAGCTCCCGGATCGGCCAGGTCGGGTAGGGCGGTCGGAATCCCACGTCGCCGTACCGTCCCTCCAACCGCTTGCGCACGATCGCCATGCCGACCTTTGCGTTGGAGACCCGGCCCAAAAACGGTGCCTCGCGGAACCGGTCGGGCACCGAACCGACCGCCTCGCGACGGATGATCTTCCATGTGTCGGGGATGCACGCGACCACGATCAGCGCCTTGCGGGTCACCTCGCGCAGCGACATGAGTCCGTTGGCCACCTGGCCGATCATGGCCGCCGCCTCCGGGGTGAGCGGCTCGCCGGTGGCGATCGCCGACCCGCCCGACTGGGCGAAGAGCGTGTCGAGCTGGTCGTAGGCGATCACCGTGGGGCTGCCGGTGAGGGCGAGCAGGCGGGAGATGTCCCGGACGATCAGCGCCGCCGGCCGGGGCTCGACGGCCAGCCCCCACTCGGCGCGCTCCTCGAAGTCGCTCAGGCCCACCGAGGTGAGGAAGGCGTAGCCGAGGTCCTGCAGGGCGTGGTCCTTCGCGCCGTAGAGCACCAAGGCCCGCGCCGTGTGCTGGGCCTCCATGCCGAGCGCGCGGTCCTTCTCGCGCAGCGCGGTGACCAGCGCGGCGAGGTCGCCGGGCTTGAGCGGGGCGTCGCCGGAGATGGCGTCCCGCAGGCCCGACGGCAGCCCGAGCGCGGTGGACAGCCGCCGCAGGAACGCCTTGAGCTGGGTGCTCCAGCCGACGCTCTCGCGCAGCAGACCGTCCACGATGCACAGTGCGGTGCTCTCCCAGAACTGGGTGCCCGACAGCAGGCTGACAAGGAAGAAGTAGCCGCCATCGTGCTGCGTACGGCTGCGCACCATGCCGAGCAGGTGCGTCTTGCCCGAGCCCGCCGGGCCCTGGACCACCACGCCGAGCGGGCTGCTGTCGTCGACCGCCCGGGCCTGGTTCACCCCTTCGAAGATGCTCTCCACGACGTCGCGGTGCAGGTCGGCCACGTTGAACGGCGATGGGCGCCACACGTCGTCCGGGGTCGGCGCGAGGTCGAACTTGAGCGCGGCGAGGGCGCGGCGCTGCGCGTCCGACAGGGGCCGAGCCTCGGATGTGCCAGCCAAACCGACTTCGGAATATTCAACTGTGGTCATGATTCCTCAATCGCAAACGCGTGGTTCTCTTCGCCGCCGAAGCGCAGGGCGGCCTCACGGTCCCTCGTGGACAGTGACTTCTGGTTGGCGACCGGAATGAGCCGGACGCCAGGCTGAACGGCCATCCACTTCAGGGCCGTGTCGAGCTCGGCCCTGGGGATGTCGGCGAGCCGCTCGCGCAGATCGGCCAGGCTCACCCAGCCGGCCGGCTCGGTCGCGAGCGAGGCATAGGCGGCCCGGATGCGCTGCTCGACCGTGTCCACCTCCGGCACCCGACCGGCCGGTTGGCCCGCGGCCGACGCAGCGGCGCCGCGCACGCTGGGGCCGCTCGCTGCGGCTCCCTGCGGAGCGGTGCCGTTCGCCGCCGTCCCGTTCGTCGTCGTCCCGTTCGTCGTCGTCCCGTTCGTCGTCGCCGGGACGGCGGACACGGTCGACCCACCCGGGTCGGACGTGGGAGCCGTCGTCGAGGCGGCGAAGAATGTCCGAGCGTCGACGCCGCGCGCGGCCAGCGCCCGGTGCAGGCCGTGCAGCAGCATCCGCACCGTGGTCGCCGCGGCACCCTTGCCCTGCGCCTGCTCGGCGAGCACGGCCAGACCCTGGGCCCACCCCTGGTTGGAGAGCTGGAAGGCGTACGACCGACCAACCCGGCGTTCCTCGACCAGCCCGCCGGCGACCAGCCGAACGCGGTCCTCCCCGGTCAGCGGGGTGCCGGCCAGCTCAGCGAGCTCGGCGTTGCTCAACTCCCGGGCCTCGACCATCAACGCGGAGAGCACGGCGATCTGCGTCAGGCTGAGCTTCGGCGTCAGGCTGACGTTTGTCGCGGTGCTCATGAATCCTCCCGGTCGGCGCAGGTGCGCACGGTTGGTGTACCGCACCAACCGATCCGGAGCGAGGATCAACACGCTGGTCACGCGACTGTCGTCGCGCCGTGCGCAGGTTCGCAGCTGTCGTCGCGGGACGCCCAGATTCGCGACTGTCGTCGCCGGGGTGCCCAAAAAGTGACCTTCCGGGCACCTGCCCGGCCACGGACTGCCCACGAAGTCACCTTCTGGGCAGGGCAGCCGCGCGCTGTCGGCGGCTCAGGCGCGGGAGCGGCGGATGAGCCACACCACGAACAGCGCGCAGGCGATCATGCCCAGCCCGATCAGCGTGTGGGTGTTGACCTCCCGGCCGAAGGCGGTCCCGATGGGCTCGACCGGTATCTGGATTGCGCTCATGTGCTCCCGTCACCTCCTATCGTTCACCATTGGGCTATTCCGTTCATCGCCGAACAGTCTCCCCTAAAGGGGACTTTGGTGACGATCCTACAGCAACTGTCCGTGCAAGCTTCATCGCAATCTGTAACCGCCCTTGTGGCACGCGTGTCATGTGGCACGTAAGATCAAGTGGCAGCCCGTGCCAGTTCCGCGTAGGCTGAGCCCGCACCCGTACGGGTGGCCGCGGAGCGGGCAGGGGGACAGGCATGACCGGGGCAGCACTCGCCGAGCACGACGCACCGCTCACCGTCGGACCACTATTCGATCGACGCAGATGGGTGGCGCTGGCCGCCATCGCGCTCGCCCAGCTCATGGTCGTCCTCGATGCGACGATCGTGAACATCGCACTGCCCCACGCCCAGGCGGACCTGGCCATCGTCGACGCCGAGCGGTCCTGGGTGATCACCGCCTACACGCTGACCTTCGGCGGACTGCTGCTGCTCGGCGGGCGCATCGCCGACTACTGGGGCCGCAAGCGGACGTTCCTGCTCGGGCTGACCGGCTTCGCCGCGGCCAGCGCCGTCGGCGGCTTCGCCCCCAACGGCGAGACGCTCTTCGCGGCCCGGGCGTGCCAGGGCGCGTTCGGTGCCCTGCTCGCCCCGGCCGCGCTCGCGCTGCTGAGCGTGGCCTTCCTCGAGTCACGGGAACGCGCCCGGGCCTTCGGCGTGTACGGCGCGATCATCGGCGGCGGCGCGGCCATCGGGCTGCTGGTGGGTGGCGTGCTCACCCAGTACCTGGACTGGCGTTGGTGCATGTGGGTCAACGTCCCCATCGCCTTGGTGGCCGGCCTCATCGGCGTCTGGGCCCTGCGCGAGAGCCGGGCCTCCGGCGCGAACGCCCCGACCGGGCGCTGGCGCCGCTACGACATCGGGGGCGCCGTCCTGATCACCCTCGGCCTGGCCGGCCTCGTGTACGGCTTCACGGCCGCTGCCGACCCGGCGTACGGATGGGGCCACATCTACACATTGGCATTCATAGGTGCGTCGCTGGTCTGCATCGCCGGGTTCGTGGCGGTCGAGGCCCTGATTCGTCGTCCGCTGCTGCCGCTGCGCGTCGTGCTCGCGCGCACGCGCGGCGGGGCCTACCTGGTGTCGATGCTCGCCGGGGCCGGGCTGATCGGTGTCGCGCTGTTCATGGTCCTCTACTTCCAGGAGGTCCTCGCCTACTCGCCGCTCACGGCTGGTCTCGCGGCGCTGCCGGTGACCGCCGGCATCTTCCTGGCCTACCCCGTGGCGACGCTGCTGCTCACCCGCTGGGGGGCCACGCCGATCATGGCCGCCGGCGCGTTCATCGGGGCCGGTGGTCTGCTGCTGCTCGCTCGTATCGACACCACCGGCGACTTCTGGGGGACCGTGCTGCCCGGCGAACTGGTGCTCGGCCTGGGCATCGGTCTGATCTTCGTGCCGCTCGGCGCCGTGGCGCTGCACGGCGTGCACCCGCGCGACGCCGGGGTGGCCAGCGCGGTGGTCAACGCGAGCCAGCAGGTGGGCGCCTCCCTCGGCGTCGCCGCGCTGAGTGCCGTGGCCCTGCAGGCCGCCACGGCGTACGTCTCCCGCCACCTCACCTCGCCGGCGCTGCTGCTGACCGCGGAGTTCGTCAACCAGGTCAAGGTGCACAGCTACCAGGTCGCGCTTTTCTGGGCCGCCGGGTTCTTCGCGGTGGCCGGCCTCGTCGTGCTGGCGATGGTCCGCGTCGGCCGCGTCAGGCCCGGCGAGCTGACGGTGCCCCTGGCCTGAGCGCCACACTGGGCGACGCTGCACCAGGCGGGGCAACGCCGTACCAGGCAGGCAACGCCGTACCAGGCCGGGGCAACGCCTTACCAGGCCGAGCGGCGCTGGCCACGCCGGCGTTGCGAAGCGGCCGGTCCCGGCCCACCCCGGCCTATGCTGGCGCGGGAGGTGTGCGTCGGTGCTCGTGATCCATGCTCTGTGGCGGGAGGGTCTCCTGCTGTGGGGCGAGGACTCGACCCGGCCGCGATCGGCCGAGCTTCCCGGCCGGGTCGCCCGGGAAGCCGCTGATCATCCGTTCGCCGCTCCGGCGGGGGTTCTGGCCGAGGTCCTGCCCGAGGGTAAGGCCGACATGGTCGAGTTGATGCTGCCGACCCGGGGCGACGCACCGGTCGACTCGCCCGAGGTGGTCCGCGAGGAACCGGTGGTCGAGCGGGGCACGCTCACCCTGGCCCCGTGGCGGGTACCCGCCCTTCGGTATGACGCCGACGACGCCCTCCTCGCGCTCACCGATCTGCCCATTGTGGACGAGAAGGCTGGCGACGTGGTGCTGGGCGCCGCCACCCGGCACCTGATGCAGGTGGCCGCGTTCGCCGCCGACCTGGTCGGCCGGGGCCGGCTTCTGCCCACAGTGGACGCTCGACCGCCCCGCGCTGTCTGGCGGCCGCTGCTGACCGGCCCCGACCAGGCGTGGGCGCAGTCGCTGGCGCTGGCCCTGCCCCCCGCCGGCCGCGCCGCGGGCGGCACCGCGCACGAGGTGATCGCGGCCGCGCTGGACGACCTGGTCGACGCGGCCGCCCGGCTGGCCATCGACGGACACACACCCACCGGGGCCTCCGGTCCGGCCCGCCGGCCCGCCGTCTTCGTGGGCGCCGACGGCGGCGGCACCGCGGCGTCCGTGGTCACCCGGTGGCGGGCCGCGCTTGTCGGTCCCGACCGGCGCTTCGCGGCCTCGGACGACGAGGTGGCCGAACTCGCCGCCGCGCTGGCCCAGTGGCAGCGCGACGCGACCGCGGGAAGCGTACGGGCGCTGTTCCGGCTCACCGAGCCGAGTGAGGACGATCCGGCCGCGCCGTGGCGACTCGACGTCGCCCTGCAGGCCACCGACGCGCCCAGCGTGGTGGTGGACGCCGAGCGGATCTGGTCCGACGCCGCCGCTCTGTCGTCCTATGTAGACGATCCGCAGGAGACGCTGCTCGCCGAGCTGGGCCGGGCCAGCCGGCTCTACCCCGACCTCGACGACGCCCTGCGGACGGCCATGCCCACCGGCCTCGACCTGGACGCGGCGGGCGCCCACCGGTTTCTCCAGCACGGCGCGCCGATGCTGGCCGGCGCCGGCTTCGGCGTGCTGCTGCCGACCTGGTGGAGCCGACCGCGGGCTCGGCTGGGCGTCCGGCTGGCGGCGTCGTCGCCGACGGCTCCCGGCACGGTCTCCGGGTCGGCCGGCCTCGGCCTGCAGTCCCTTGTGGACTACCAGTGGCAGCTCGCGCTCGGCGATGAGCCGCTCACCGAGGCGGAGCTGCGTCGACTGGCCACCCTGACGACGCCGCTCGTCCGGCTACGGGGCCAGTGGGTCGAGCTCGATCCGAAGCGTCTCGCCGCGGGTCTGAAGCTGATCGCCACCAAGGGCCGGATGACCGTGGCAGAGCTGCTGCACGCGGGGCTGCACGCCGACGGCGGTCCGGCCGGGCTACCCGTCGTCTCGGTCACGGCGGAGGGCGCGCTGGGCGAGCTGCTGGCCGGGCAGGTCGACCGCCGCCTGGAGCCGGTGCCGACGCCCGAAGGCTTTACGGGCAGCCTGCGGCCGTACCAGCAGCGCGGCCTGGCCTGGCTCGCCTTCCTGGAGCAGCTCGGGCTGGGCGCGATCCTCGCCGACGACATGGGGCTGGGGAAGTCCGCGACCATCCTGGCCCTGCTGCTGCACCGGCGGGCCGCCGCGCCCACGCTGCTGGTCTGCCCCATGTCACTGGTCGGCAACTGGCAGCGGGAGGTGGCGAAGTTCGCGCCGCAGCTGCGGGTGCACGTCCACCACGGCACGGAACGGGCCCGGGGCAAGGCGTTCGCGAACGCCGTCGCCCAGGCCGACCTCGTCATCACCACGTACGCGCTCGCGGCCCGGGACGCGACCGCGCTCGCCAGCATCGACTGGCATCGCATCGTCGTGGATGAGGCGCAGGCCATCAAGAACGCGGCGACCCGGCAGGCGGTCGCGGTGCGAAGCCTGCCGGCCCGGCACCGGATCGCGGTCACCGGCACGCCGGTAGAGAACCGGCTGGCCGACCTGTGGTCCATCATGGAGTTCACCAACCCGGGCCTGCTCGGCAGCGCGAGCGCGTTCCGCGCCCGCTTCGCCGAGCCGATCGAACGGCGGGCCGACGAGGCCGCGGCGGAGCGCCTGCGCCGGCTGACCGGTCCGTTCGTGCTCCGCCGGGTGAAGACCGACAAGTCGATCATCGCCGATCTCCCCGAGAAGGTCGAGATGGAGGTCGTCTGCAACCTCACCGCGGAGCAGGCCTCGCTCTACCAGGCGATCGTCGACGACATGATGGCCCGCATCGAATCCAGCGAAGGCATCGAACGGCGCGGTCTGGTGCTGGCCACCATGACCAAGCTCAAGCAGGTCTGCAACCACCCGGCCCACCTGCTGCGGGACGGCTCCCGGCTGCCGGGGCGCTCGGGCAAGCTGGCCCGGCTCGAGGGCATCCTCGACGAGGTCCTCGCGGCCGGGGAGAAGGCGCTGCTGTTCACCCAGTTCGCGGAGTTCGGCGGAATGCTGCGGGCGTTCCTGTCGGCCCGGTTCGGCCGCGAGGTGCTGTTCCTGCACGGCGGAGTCCCCAAGGCGGAGCGCGACGCGATGGTCGCCCGGTTCCAGTCGGACGACCCCGCCTCCCCGCCGTTGTTCGTCCTCTCGCTCAAGGCCGGCGGCACCGGGCTCACCCTGACCGCGGCAAACCACGTGATCCATGTCGATCGCTGGTGGAATCCGGCCGTGGAGGACCAGGCCACCGACCGGGCGTTCCGCATCGGACAGACCCGCAACGTGCAGGTGCACAAGTTCGTGTGCGCCGGCACGGTCGAGCAGAAGATCGCGGATATGATCCAGGAGAAGCGCGGGCTGGCCGCGAAGATCGTCGGCACGAGCGAGAACTGGATCACCGAGCTGTCCACCGAGCAGCTGCGCGGGCTCTTCGCGCTCGAGTCCGGAGCGGTGGTCGAATGAAGGCGGTAGCCGACATGAAGGTGGCAGCCGAAACAAAGGCGGTAGCGGCATGACGAGACCGTCGCGACCCGAGCTGACCCGCTACGGCCGGCCGAAGCGGGTCGACGGTGGCATCCGGGCCCAGAGCACGCGCGGCGACATCGGCGAGTCGTGGTGGTCGAAGCGGTTCATCAGTGTGCTCGAGTCGTTCTCCGGGCTGGGCGGGCGACTGGCCCGCGGGCGCAACTACGCCCGGGCCGGGCAGGTGCTGAGCCTGACCATCGAGCCGGGTACGGTGCACGCGCGGGTGCAGGGCTCCGTCGACCCTCCGTACCGGGTCCAGATCGGACTGTCCACCTACGACGATCCCACGTGGACCCGGATCGAGCAGGCCATGGCGGCGCAGGCGCTGTTTGCGGCCCGGTTGCTGGCCGGCGAGATGCCCCCGCCGATCGAGGAGGCGTTCAGCGCGGCCGGCGCGCCGCTGTTCCCCACCAGCGCCGCCGACCTGCGGATGTCCTGCTCCTGCCCGGACGCCACCGTGCCGTGCAAGCACATCGCGGCCACCTTCTACCTGCTCGCCGAGGCCTTCGACGCCGACCCGTTCCAGATCCTGCACTGGCGGGGCCGGGACCGGGCCACGCTGCTGGCGAACCTGCGCGTGCTGCGGACAACCGCGGCTCCGGCCCGGACGGCACGCCGCCGTGCCGGGACAGCGGCGAAAAGGGCCGGCGACCGGCCGCACGGCGTCGGGGCGGCCGCGGCCCTGGTGGAGGCGGCCAGCGCAGACCGGGCGGCGAGCGCGGACCTGACGGCGAGCGTGACCCGATTCTGGGTGGCGCCGGTCCCGCTGCCGACCCGGCCACCCACACTCACCACCGACGTCGACCTCGTGCTGCGTCAGCTCCCGACCCCCGACCCCTGGCTGGGCGGTCGGGCGCTCGTCGACGCTCTGCGCCCGCTCTACGCCGCCTTCCGGCCCTGACGTCCTTGGCGATGGCTGGGTTGGCAGTTGGCCCGCGGTGGTGGTCAGCCCGCCACGAGCTGGCCGGCCCCGGCGCCGGTCAGGCGATGCCCCCGGCGAGCGTCAACCCGCCGTCGAGAACCAGCGTCTGGCCGGTGACCCAGGACGCCTCGTCCGAAAGCAGGTAGGCCACGGCCCCGGCCACATCGGACGGAACGCCCAGGCGGCGCAGCGGGTAGCCGGCGGCGGTCTCCTCCTCGCGCCCCTCGTAGAGCGCGCGGGCGAAGACGGTCTTCACCACGGCCGGGGCGACCGCGTTGACCCGGACCTTCGGGGCGAGCTCCGCGGCGAGCAGCTCAGTGAGATACTTCAACGCCGCCTTCGACATGCCGTAGATGCCGATCACCGGGGTGGGCCGGAGCCCGGCGACCGAGGTCACGTTGACGATGGCGCCGCCGTGCTCGCCCATCCACGCCCGGTGCACCTTACGGGTCCACTCCAGGGCCGAGAAGACGTTGATGTCGAAGACCTTACGAACCGCGTCGAGGGGCGTGTCGATGGCCGCCGCGGCCACCGGGTTGGTACCGACGTTGTTCACCAGGTAATCGATGCGCCCATATTCACGCATCACGGTATCGATGACCTGGTCCTGGTGGTCCGGATCGTGCGCCCGCCCGGCGACGAAGGTGGCGCGGTCAGAGCCGAGCTGCGCCACGGCGGCGGCGAGCGGTTCCTCGTTCCGACCGGTGAGGCACACCCGGATGCCCCGCTCCACCAGGGTCTGCGCGATGGCCAGCCCGATGCCCCGGCTCGCCCCGGTGACGATGGCGGTTCTCGGTTGGTCAGACACGCGCCCTCCCGGTGGTGAACGGCGACCCCGGCCAGTGACGGCCCTCAGACAGGTGGTCCTCGGACAGGTGGCCTCTAGACATGGCAGGCAGTCTAGGTTGCGGGTCGGAGCCACCGCACTGGTTCACCAGCACAAGGGGTTGGCCACTCGCGCGGGCCGGCCGGCGGGCAGAATCGGCCGCATGGGTGAGACGACAACGGTGACGCTGGCCGGCGGGGTGCAGATGCCGCGGGTGGGGCTGGGCACCTGGCAGCTGCGCGGGCGGCAGGCGTACGACTCGATCCGGTACGCCCTCGACGCCGGGTACCGCCACATCGACACCGCGACGATGTACGGCAACGAGGCCGAGGTCGGGCGGGCGGTGCGCGACAGCGGCCTGCCCCGCTCCGAGGTGTTCATCACGACGAAACTGCCGTCGGAGCGGGCCGGGCGGGCCCGGCAGACCCTCGAGGCCAGCCTGGCCGCGCTGGGCGTGGACGCCGTCGACCTGTGGCTCATCCACTGGCCGACCGGGGCCCGCGACCTCGTGCCGACCTGGGAGGCGCTGCTGACGGCCCGGGATGACGGCCTGGCCCGGTCGGTCGGCGTGAGCAACTTCAGCCTCGACCAGATCGACCAGATCACCGCCGCGACGGGCCAGGCGCCGGAGGTCAACCAGGTGCCGTGGAGCCCGTTCGAGCACAACCCGTCCGTCCTCGACCAGCACCGGCAGCGCGGCGTCGTGCTGGAGGGCTACAGCCCGCTCAAGCGCAGCGACCTGCGCTCACCCGTCCTCGCCTCGATCGCGCAGGCGCACGGGGTCACCCCGGCCCAGGTGGTGCTGCGCTGGCACCTGCAGCACGACATCGTGGTCATCCCCAAGTCGGCCCGGCCCGAGCGCATCGACGAGAACTTCCAGCTCTTCGGATTCGAGCTGACTGACGGGGAGATGTCGACAATAGACGGTCTCTCGCACGGCTGACGCAGCCGGACGCGCACGGCTGACGCCCGCGGCACGCACGGCCGGCGCCGGACGCGGGCATCCGTCACAACCGGTTCGGCTCGGCCGCCGGGGTCGAGGCCGCCGCGGCTCGCTATGCCACGCTGCCCGACCCCGACGAGCCAGCCGCTCCCGGTAGCGGCGGTCGGCGTCAGCCGGCGAGCACCTCGGCGAGCCGGGCGATGGCGAACTGCAGGTCGCCCTCGGCGACGACCAACGGGGGCGCCAGGCGGATCGTGGCGCCGTGGGTGTCCTTGGCGAGGACCCCGCGAGCCATGAGCCGCTCGCAGGCTTCGCGCCCCGTCATGAGACCGGGGTCGATGTCGACGCCCGCCCACAGGCCCCGCCCGCGTACGGCCGTCACTCCGTGACCGACCAGCGAGCGCAACCCTTCGTGCAGGACCGCGCCCAGCTCCCGGGCCCGCGCCTGGAACTCGCCCGTGCGCAGCAGCTCCACCACGGCCAGGCCGACCGCGCAGGCGAGCGGGTTCCCGCCGAACGTCGACCCGTGCTCGCCCGGGCGCAGCACCCCGAGCACATCGGCGTCGGCCACCACGGCCGAGACCGGCACGATGCCGCCGCCGAGCGCCTTGCCGAGCACGTACATGTCCGGCACGACGCCCTCGTGGTCACAGGCGAAGGTGTACCCGGTGCGCCCGAGACCCGACTGGATCTCATCGGCCACGAACAGCACGTTCTGGTCGGTGCACAGGTCGCGGACCCCGCGCAGGTAGCCGTCCGGCGGCACGATGACGCCGGCCTCGCCCTGGATCGGCTCGATCAGCACCGCGACCGTGGTCTCGTCGATGGCCGAGCGCATCGCCTCGAGGTCGCCGTAGGGGACGAGCCGGAAACCGGGCGTGTAGGGGCCGTAGTCGGCGCGCGCCACCGGGTCGGTGGAGAAGCTGACGATCGTGGTGGTCCGGCCGTGGAAGTTGTTCTCGGCGACCACAATGGACGCCTGACCGTCCGGCACGCCCTTGACCCGGTACCCCCACTTGCGGGCCACCTTGATGGCCGACTCGACCGCCTCGGCTCCGGTGTTCATGGGCAGGACCAGGTCCTTGCCGCACAACTGCGCCAGCGCCCTGGTGAAGGGACCGAGCTGGTCGTGCAGGAACGCCCGGCTGGTCAGCGTCACCGCCTCGAGCTGCTTACGCGCGGCGTCGATGAGGGCCGGGTGCCGGTGTCCGAAGTTCAGCGCGGAGTACCCGGCCAGGCAGTCCAGGTACCGCCGACCGTCCACATCGGTCACCCAGGCCCCGTCGCCCTCGGTGAGGACGACGGGCAGCGGGTGGTAGTTGTGCGCGGTGTGGCGCTCGGCCTCGGCCACCGCGGCATCAGTCCTCAGTGGAGTGTCGCTCATGCCGACTTCCCCGCCTCCCGCAGCTCGAGAGTGCAGCACTTCGGGCCCCCGCCGGCCTTCAGGAACTCGGAGACGTCGACCGGGACCGGCTCGAACCCGCGGGCCCGCACCTGCTCGGCCAGGCCGGTGGCCTGGGCGGGGAGCACCACGTGCTTGCCGTCGCTGACGGCGTTGAGGCCCAGCCATTCGGCGTCGGCGAGATTCGCCTCGATGGCGTCCGGGAAGAGCCGGCGCAACACGCGCACGCTGCCCGGGCTGAACGCCTCCGGCAGGAAGGCGATGGTGTCGCCCAGGACGGCCACCGCCGTGTCCAGATGGTAGAAACGCGGATCAATGAGCTGCAGGCTGATCACCGGTCGGCCGAAGATCTCCTGCGCCTCGGCGTGCGCGGCGTACTCGGTCCGGAACCCTGTGCCGGCGAGCAGATACCGGTCGGTGAGCAGGAAGTCCCCCTCACCTTCGTTGATCCACTTGGCCGCGCTGGTCTCGAAGCCCAGCTCGGCCAGGCGGGCGGCGTAGGCCGGGGCCTCCGCGGCCCGTTGGGGATAGCGGAACTGCGCGCCGTACGAGATGCCGTCGATGACGGTGGCGCCGTTGGCGGCGAAGACCATGTCCGGTAGTCCCGGGATCGGCTCGATCTCCTCCACCGTGTGGCCCAGCGCCAGGTATGCGTCGCGCAGGTTCGTCCACTGCGCCACGGCCCGGGCGTTGTCGGTGGGCACCGTCGGGTGCATCCACGGGTTGATCTGGTACTCGACGGTGAAGTACGTGGGCCGGCACATCAGGTAGCGGCGGGGGGTCGCCTCACGCGACGTCATGTCGAAGTCCTCCACAGGTCGCGCGTCGTCGGCTCGTCAGGTGGGACGCGGGTACCACCGTTGGAGATCAACCCTAGGCCCCCGCCTGATGCGTCATCCATTGCTGGATCTTGCATTTCACCGACGGTTCATTGCAGGAAAGGCGGCTCCGACGAACGATCGTTGCGTCACCCCCGCCGAGTACGCCCGGGCCGGAGGGGGTGAGCCGGGGCGAGCAGAATCGGTGACCATGAGAATCGGACTCCAGGTACCTGACTTCGCGTGGCCGGGCGGAGCCGACCGGCTCGGTGCCGATCTCGCCGCAATCGCCCGGACCGCCGACGAGGCCGGGTTCGAGTTCCTCGCGGTGATGGACCACTTCTTCCAGATCGGCTACATCGGCCCGCCCGAGGACCCGATGCTCGAGGCGTACACCACGCTGGGGTACCTGGCCGCCCACACCTCTCACATCAAGCTGCTCACCCTGGTCACCGGCGCCGTCTACCGCCATCCGGGTGTCCTCGCCAAACAGGTGACGACGCTGGACGTCCTCTCCGGCGGTCGGGCCTGGCTCGGCATCGGGGCCGGGTGGTACCAGGAGGAGGCGGCCGGCCTCGGCATCCCGTTCCCGCCGGTGGCCGAGCGCTTCGAGCGGCTCGAGGAGACGCTGCAGATCGTGTCGCGCATGTTCGCCGGCGACGCCGAGCCCTTCGTCGGCCAGCACTACCAGCTCGCGCAGCCGCTGAACTCCCCGGCCCCGCTGACCCGACCCCGGCCGCCCATCATGATCGGCGGTGGGGGCGAGAAGAAGACGCTGCGGCTGGTCGCGCAGTACGGCGACGCGTGCAACCTGTTCGTCGGCCCGGACCTGCCGCGCAAGCTGGACGTGCTGCGCGAGCACTGCGCGCAGCTGGGGCGCGACTACGACAGCCTGTACCGAACCGCGTACATGAAGTTGGACGTGGGCGCGGACGGCCGCGGGGTGGCCGAACTCCTGGACGCTCTCCGGGGCCTGGCCGACCTCGGCATCCAGGCCGTGCTGGGGTTCGTCCCCGACGTCCACACCCTGCGTCCGCTGGAGGTCATCGGCCGCGAGGTGATCCCAGTCGCCGCCGGCTTCTGACCGACCGCCGCCGACTTCTGATCCGACCGCCGCCGGCCCTGGTCAGTGACGGACGCCCACTCCGGTTGAAAGACCGGACGCCCGACATCGGTCGGTGACGGAAACGCCGAACC
>JADGGF010000675.1 GCA_019690055.1 Micromonosporaceae bacterium | reverse complement strand
CACCTCGACCCGGAAGTAGTGCCGGTAGAGCAGCCGCAGCAGCGGGTAGAAGACGGTCTCGGTGAGTTCGGGATCGAAGCCGAACTCGTCCACCTCGTAGCGCCCGGTCAACCGGCGACGCAGGAAGGCGAGCAGGTCGGCGACCCGCTCCTCCCAGTCATCGGGAGCCGCGGCGCCGGCCCCACCGGCGGGCTGGCCGGCCGGGCCGGGACGTCGGCCGTTCGCCCGCGCCGCGCCGGCCACCGAGGCATCCGTCGATACGGCGGTGCCCTCGAGCGATGCCGCGGTCATGGTCGGGACCGTGGCGGTGGCGGCCGAGCGGGTCCGGTGCCCGTCGGCGTCGCTGGGATCGGCCCCGGAGGCGCGGCGGGTCGTGGCGGCCGGACGCCGACGCCGTACGGCCTGCCCGTCGGCCGCCGCTGCGGCCTTCCGCGGCCGCGTCACCGGTTCACCTCCGTCCGGGAGTGGCCGGCCGGCTGGCTCACCCGCTCGCCCAGGCGTCGGACGCCCTCGACGATCGTCCGCTCCACGGCCTCGACCGCCTCCGGACGCAGCGCCGCGAAGCGGGGGCGGTGCAGACCGCGGCCGCGGACGAAGTCCTCGAACGCCTCGGCGGTGCTGCGCGGCCGGACGCCGAACTCCTCGACGAGCGCCCGGGTATCCACCACCCGGCCGTGCACGAGCAGATCGAGCTGGTCGTGGCTGAACTCCCCCAACCGCAGCGCCCGGACGAAGGCGGCGAGGGCGCCCAGGCCCGGCTCGATGATCGGCACCGCGACCCGCCCGGCCCGCCGGATGGCCTGCGACAGGACGAGCACGCCCTCGCCGGCCACGTTGTAGGTACCGCGGTGGTTCTCCACGACCGCGCGGACGAGCAGCTCCAGCGCGTCGTCGGGGTGGATGAACTGCAGCCGCGGGTCGCGGCCCAGCACGGTCGGCACGACGGGCAGGGAGAAGTACCGGGTCAGCGTGGTCTCGGCCCGGGGCCCCACCATCGGGGCGAGCCGCATGACGGTCGTGACGACGTCGGGGCGCCGCCGGGCGAACCCGCGGACGTACCCCTCGATCTCGATCACGTCCTTGGCGAACCCGCCTCGGGGCGCCAACGAAGGCGGCGTCGCCTCGGTGAACACACCCGGGTCGCGGAACGAGGCGCCGTAGGCGGCGGTGGAGGAACGGACGACGACCTTGTGCACCGCAGGGGTGGCCTGGCAGGCGGCGAGCAGCTGCATCGTGCCGATGATGTTCTGCTCCTTCATCGCCGCCCGGCCGCCCGGGCCCGGGGTCGAGATGATCCCCATGTGGGCGACGGTGTCCACGCCACCCCGGGCGAGCGCCACGGCGACCTCCCGCGCCTCACCCGTGACGACCGAGACGCGGTGCTCGTCGAGCATCTCGCGCAGCGGGGAGGGCGGCGCCGCGCTGTCGAACCCGGTCACCCGCTCGACCCGCGGGTGGGCGGCGAGCCGGGCGGCGAGGTGCGCACCGAGGTACCGGCCGACGCCCGTCACCAGGACTCGCACCGTGGCCTCCCGCTCGCTGCGCGGTGTCGGTTTCGGACGGCTCTAGAGCGCTCGGGCCGCGGGGCCGGACCGGAACGCTCGGGCCGCGGGGCCGGAAACCGACGAGGTCTACTTGCCGAGACGGCGACGCTGGACGCGGGTCTTGCGCAGCAGCTTGCGGTGCTTCTTCTTCGCCATACGCTTGCGGCGCTTCTTGACCACAGAGCCCATACGGCCGTCTCCTCGAAAGCTCGTGCGGCAGGGACGTACCGGCCGTGTGCCGGCCAAGTCCGACTGTCTGACTGGTTTGACCGCGATCTGTGCCGCCTGCCGCGGACGCGTACGCGCCGACCGTCGTGCTGAGGTGGCGACGCGTGCCAGCCGGACATCCGGAGAAACTCCGGACGGCGTCCTCGTGGTCGGGGTACAGCGTAGCCTGCCCCCTGTCCAAGGACGAAACCGAGGTACTCCCCCGCACCCGGGCGCGCGGCGGCGCCCGGCGAGCCGCCCGCCTACGCGCTCTCGGCGAAGGCGTCACGCAGGTACTCGTGGACCGCATGCTCCGGTACCCGGAAGGACCGGCCCACCCGAACGGCCTGCAGCTCCCCGGTGTGCACCAGCCGGTACACGGTCATCTTCGACACCCGCATGAGCGTCGCCACCTCGGCCACGGTCAGAAACTTGACCTCTGACAACCGGCCCTGGGACTGCTGCGATGCAGTCATGGCTCACCCATCCCATCCCCCGGGCGCCCCGCGC
>JADGGF010000674.1 GCA_019690055.1 Micromonosporaceae bacterium | reverse complement strand
TTCCACGGCCTGGACTTCCAGGTCAACGACGGCTCGCCGCGGGAGGGCCAGGCCACCGGCGCCCGGACCGGCCTGCACAACTGGGCCGACCCGACCGGCAACGGCTACCAGAACACGTCCCGCTGGGGCGTGGGCCAGCTGGTCGGTCCCAAGGGACCGCAGATCCCGAACTGCACGAAGACGGTCAAGGGCCTGGTCCTGGGCAACCTGAAAGTCTCCTCGGGTGTCACCTGCCTGACCAGCAAGGCGATCGTCCTCGGCAAGGTCACGGTCTCGCCGGGCGCGAGCCTGATCTCTGACGGCGGCATCGTGATCGGCACGATCTCGGCCACCGGCGCGGCGTACATCGACCTGCGCGGTGGCGGCACCGGTCCGCTGAGCGTGTCGGGTACGACCAAGTACCTCTCGGTGTCCGACACCGTGATCGCGGGCGCGGCCCAGATCACCAACAACAACACCGCACCCAGCCCGATCGTGGTCTCCGGCAACACGGTCGTCGGTCTGCTGGCCTGCAACGGCAACCAGCCGCCGCCGACCAACAACGGCGACCGCAACCTCGTGGTCGGGGTGGCGACCGGACAGTGCCGCGGACTGTGACGCACTGACCGAACAGTCCTAACCGGAGAAAGAGGGGTGTGACTTCGGCCCTCGCCGAGGTCACACCCCTCGCCGTTCCCGACCATCTCTCTCCGGCGGGCCCTCATTGCCGGGAACCGCCGGGTGTCGGCACTACGACGTACGGCTGGCGGCGTGGCTCGCCTTCCAGCGCTCCCAGTGCCAGGTCAGCCCTTGGACGGCCCTCTCGCCGAGCATCCGCCCGCGGGGAAGGAGTTCGTACGTCGCGAGTGGCGTCAAGCCAACGCGTTCGTCCGGCTTGCCCGTCCGCCGTCGCACGACCACGGGTGGCGTGGGGTGGTGTTGGATCTCCACCACGTCCTCCCACGGGATCACCTTGGTGTAAAGCCATTCACGAACAGCAATACGTCGTGCATTCACCCAGACTCCCACGAAGAAGGACCGCGCCGCGCCCCAACCCGTCACCGCCGCGACGAGCGCCATGCCGGCCGAGGCGAGATACCAGCCCTTCCGCATGCCGTTGACGACGGCCATGACGGCAAGCAGCGCGAACAGCGACGTACACACAAAACGGACCGTGTTCCAGAACCACGAACGCCACGATGACGGCATGACGACCTCTACCTCCCGACGTCGTTGAGCGCATGCTAAGGGCTCTACCCCAATGCACGATGGCGACGGCATCGGCAACGGGCGCGAGCGCACGACACCAGGTGCGCCAGACCCGTCGTCGGCGTTCGGATCGCGATGCCTACGCTGCTGGCTGTGCCCGTCGTTCGTGCCCTCGGCTCCCTCGAGGTCATCGCGCTGGAGGACGGCAGCGGGCCGTTCTTCCAACCGCGCGAGGAGGCCTTTCCGACCGCGACGCCGGAGCAGTGGCGACGCGCGGACGCGTTCGATCCGGACACGGTGACCGCCGACGGGCGGTGGTGGCTGCGCTTTCGCTGCTACGCGGTGCGCACGCCCGGGCGGGTGCTGCTGCTCGACACCGGCATCGGACCGGCGGACGCCCCGGCCGCGCGGTGGGCGCCTGTCCCCGGCCGACTGCCCGCGGAGCTGAGCGCGGCCGGAATCTCCCCCGGGGACGTGGACACGGTGGTCATCACCCACCTGCACACCGACCACGTGGGCTGGTCGGTGGTCGGCGCCGGCACGCCGTACTTCCCGAACGCCCAGTACCTCCTCCAGCGGGCCGAGCAAGGCGCGGTTATGGACATCAATCCCGAGCTGTCGGAGCGGGTGCTCGATCCGCTGCGGGCGACGGGACAGCTGCGCCTGCTCGACGGCGACACGCCCCTGGCGCGCGGAGTGACCGTCCTGTCCACCCCGGGCCACACGCCGGGTCATCAGTCGGTGCTCGTCACCGGAGACGAGGAGGCGATCCTGGTCACCGGCGACCTGCTGGTGCACCCGCTGCAACTGCTCGCGCCGGAGGTGCCGTACCGCCTCGAGATGGATCCCGACGCGGCGCGCGACTCCCGGATGACCCGGCTGACCGAGCTGGCCCGGTGGCCGCGGTCAGCCCTGGCGACGGCCCATCTCGGCCCCGCCTTCACCCCACTGCCCTAGCATCTCCGCTGCCCTGGCCGCTCGGATCCGGGCCAGGATGACTCGCCGCCGGCGGCGGTCGCGCCACCGACGGTAGCCGATGCGGGCCGCGACCAGCAGCGCCACGACGGCGAGCAC
>JADGGF010000047.1 GCA_019690055.1 Micromonosporaceae bacterium | reverse complement strand
GGGAAAGAGGGCGGCCGACTACTCGTCGCCGGCCGGGCGGCGGGAGCTGGGAACGCCGCCGGTCGCCTTGAGCGCGTCGCGGATCTCCCGCAGCAGCAGGATCTCCTCGCTGGGCGCCTCCGGCTCCGGCTCGACGCCCTTGCGGCGCCGCGCGGCGAACCTGTTCATCGGCGTGACCACGAAGAAGTAGAGCACGGCGGCGGTGATCAGGAACGTGATGATCCCGTTGATGAACGTCGAGTACGGGAAGGGCACCGAGCCGATGTGGAACTGGCCGCCGATCTCGTGCTCGTCGGCGCCGAAGAGCTGGAGGAGCGGGTTGATGAAGGCCGTGGTGAAGCTCTCGACCAGGGCCGTGAAGGCGGCGCCGACCACGATACCGACCGACAGGTCGACGACGTTGCCCCGTAGGATGAAATCTTTGAATCCTTGAAGCAGTCCCTGCAGCGTCTTGAACACGAGCTCCTCCGATGGTGCGAACCGGGCGAACCAGTTGAGCAACGATAATCGCGCCCGTCCCGGTGCGGGAGTCGCCAGTGGTCGCCCGGGGCCTGAGTCGTCGGGTGGAGCGCCCGGGACGGCCGGAACAGCAATCGCGACCAGACGGGTGCCCGACCGGCTGGAGGCGACCTGACAGAATGGCGACCCGTGAAGACCTTCGACGAGCTGTGGGAAGAGCTGTCGGACAAGGCGGCGGCGGGCACCCCCGGCTCCCGCACGGTGGCGTTGCTGGCCGAAGGCGTGCATGCGGTGGGCAAGAAGGTCGTGGAGGAGGCAGCCGAGGCGTGGATGGCCGCCGAGCACGAGGGCCCGGAGCGGGCGGCCGAGGAGATCTCGCAGCTGCTCTACCACGCGCAGGTGCTGATGCTGGCCCGCGGGCTCACCCTGGCCGACGTCTACCGGCACCTGTAGCCGGGTCGGTGAGTCGTCGGTCGCCGAAGGGCGCTGGCCGGCCGAAAGCCGGTCGTTCTCGCGAGGTCGACGGGGCGGGTCGGCGCCGACGGTGGCAGACTCGCAGCGTGGGCGAGGGTAATTCCGCGCAGTTTGCCGGAGCGGAATCTGCGAGCAATTCCCCGGTGGTGATCCGGCCGCGGCGCCTGCGGCGGATCTGTTGGGTGCTGGCCCCGGTGGTGGCGATCTTCTTCGCGGTGCTCGGCGCGCTGCTCCGCGGACCGATCGGGGGCGCACCCACGTCGGGCGTCTTCCAGGGCGGGGACCAGGTCGCGATGGTCGTGCTCGGGCTCCTCGCCGCGGGCGCGATCCTGCTCTTCACCCGTCCCCGCGTGGTGGCCGACACCCGGCACATCGAGGTTCGCAACGTGCTCGGCACGCACGACGTGCCCTGGGCCGTGGTGCGTCGCATCGTCTTCGAACGGGGTAACCCGTGGGTCAGCCTGGAACTCGAGGACGACGACCTGCTGGCCGTGATGGCGGTACAGGCGGCCGACAAGGAGCACGCGGTCGCGGCCGTCCGGTCGCTGCGGGCTCTGCACGCTGCCGCCCGGGACGCCGTGACCCAGGATGCCGCCGCCCGGGACGCCGCCGCCCAGGATGCCAACGCCCGGGAGGCCACCTCGGCCCGGCCGGCCGACAGTCCGGCCGACTGATCGCCGGGCGCCGACCGTTCATCGTTGGCCGATGATGATGGGGCACGGGCCACTGTCTGGTACGCTAGGTGCGTCGACCCCATCACGCCCCGTCGTGATGACGATGGTGAGCCGGCTCCGGCCGCGCGAGCCGTCAACCGAAGAGGAGCCCCGCTCCCACCCGTCGCCGCAAGGTAGGCGGGTCCGGTCTGGCGCTGACGACGCCCGCGTGCGGATGGTGCGCGATGGACCGGTCGAGCGGGCCCTGGCATGCGCCAGGGCCTTCTTCGTGGGCCGACACAGACCGGCCCGCACAAGCGGGACCCGGTGAGGTTCGGATACGTAGGAGGCCCCATCAGCGTCGAGCACCGCGTCAACGAGCAGATTCGCGCCCGCGAGGTGCGGCTGGTCGGTCCGGAGGGTGAACAGGTGGGCGTGGTCCCCCTGGAGCGTGCCCTGCAGCTGGCGGCCGAGGTGGACCTGGACCTGGTCGAGGTGGCACCGATGGCCCGCCCGCCGGTGTGCAAGCTCATGGACTTCGGCAAGTTCAAGTACGAGAGCGCGCTCAAGGCCCGGGAGGCACGGCGCAACCAGCAGCAGACCGTCATCAAGGAGATGAAGCTTCGCCCGAAGATCGATCCGCATGACTACGAGACCAAGAAGGGTCACGTGATGCGGTTCCTGAAGGCGGGCGACAAGGTCAAGGTGACGATCATGTTTCGCGGTCGCGAGCAGAGCCGGCCCGAGCTTGGCTTCCGGCTTCTGCGGCGGCTCGAGGACGAGATCTCGGAGCTGGGGTACGTGGAGGCTTCCGCGAGGCAGGATGGCCGAAACATGGTCATGGTGATCGCCCCGCACAAGACGATCCGAACCGGCCGCGGCAGCGGGCGGTCACGAGAGGAAGGTTCGTCCGGTTCCGGTTCGGGAACGGGCGAGAGGAGCAGCGAGGAGCCCAGCACCACGTAGCGAGGGTTCGCCGTACTAGCGAGGTTCGCAGGTAGCGAGGGTTCCGACGACCAACGGACCGATACGCCGGCGTTCGCGGGGCATCCGCCCACGCCCGGGTTCCCCGGGTGGCGACGCCGGCGGTGGTTCGTGCGAAGGGTGAAGACATGCCGAAGTTCAAGCCCCACACCGGCACGGGCAAGCGCGTCAAGATCACCGGCCGTGGCAAGATCGTGACCGAGCAGTCGGGCAAGCGGCACCTGCTCGAGGGCAAGAGCTCCCGCCGCACGCGGCGCCAGAGCGGAACGGCCAGCATGGCCAAGGTCGACGTCAAGCGGGTGAGCCGGCTGCTGGGCCGCTGATCCCACCCGGTTCGGCGGTCCGGGCCGCGTCGCCTGCGGGGGACTGCCGTACGCCAACACCCCCCTTGCCCCGAGTTCGCCCGGTTCCGGCGAGCGGCTGGCCCGGGCCCAGTGAAGGAGAGAGACAGACGTGGCACGCGTCAAGCGGGCGATCAACGCCCAGAAGAAGCGCCGTACCGTCCTGGAGAGCGCGAGCGGCTACCGCGGCCAGCGCTCCCGGCTGTACCGCAAGGCCAAGGAGCAGATGCTGCACTCGATGCAGTACGCCTACCGCGACCGGCGGGACCGCAAGGGCGACTTCCGGCAGCTCTGGATCACGCGGATCAACGCTGCGGCGCGGCTGAACGGCATGACGTACAACCGGCTCATCCAGGGCCTGCGCCTGGCCGGCATCGAGGTGGACCGCAAGAACCTGGCCGACCTCGCGGTCAACGACGCCGCGACCTTCGCCGGCCTGGTCGCCGCGGCCCGGGCCGCTCTGCCGGCCCAGGGGGCAGTCGCCTGACCCCGGTCGGTCACCAGCACTCGGGCCGCGCTGTCGGCGGAGCACCCGCCCGCGGCGCGGCCGTGTCACGCGGTGAGGCGGTCGTGCGCGAGGAGAGCGGGCCGGACGGCGGACCCGTCCTGGCCGCCCGGTCGGCGCGGGTGGTCGCCGCCCGCAAGCTGCAGCGTCGGCGGGACCGGGACCAGAGTGGACTGTTCCTTGTGGAGGGTCCGCAGGCGGTCCGCGAGGCGCTGGCCGCGGGCGCGGTGACCGAGCTGTTCGTCGAGGCCGGTCGCGACCACGCGGCGCTGGTGGCCCGGGCCGAGGGCGTACGCGTCCGTACGGTCAACGCCGCCGGCCTGGCCGCGCTCGCCGAGACCGTCACCCCGCAGGGCGTGGTCGCGGTCGCCCGCCACCGGCACGTGAGCCTGACCGCGGCACTCGCCCGAGGCCCGCGGCTGGTCGTGGTGCTGGCCGGGATCGCCGACCCGGGCAACGCCGGCACGGTCCTGCGCACCGCCGACGCGGCGGGCGCCGGGGTCGTGGTCTTCCCCGACGGCAGTGTCGATCCTTACAACGGTAAATGCGTGCGGGCCAGCGCCGGCAGCCTGTTCCATGTGGACCTGGTGCGGGGCGGTACCGCCGACGAGGCCCTGGCGGCCCTGCGGGCGGCGTCGTTCACCATCCTGGCCGCCGACGCCCGCGGCGAGCACGACCTCGATGAGCTGCTCGACGCCGGACGGCTGACCGGGCGTACGGCCTGGGTCTTCGGGTCGGAGGCGCACGGCCTGCCGCCGGCGCTGGCGGAACTGGCCGATGCCCGGGTCCGGGTGCCGATTCGCGGGCGCGCCGAGAGCCTGAACCTGGCTGCGGCGGCGGCCGTTTGCCTGTACGCTTCCGCCAGAGCACATCGCTCGGGTGACACGGCGCCCGGGTGACACAGTGTTCGGGTGAAGGAGTCCCCTCATGATCGACCCCCGGTTGTTTACGCAGCCCGCCGGCGGCGGGCCGCGGGGTGAGATCCTGCGCTGACGCGCACCGGCGGGCGGCGGCCAAGCCGCGGGGTGAGGACGAGCCGAATTACCGGGGCAACAAGTACCGAGGCGATATGTACCGCCTGTGTGCCTCGTGATCGGCAGCAAACGTAGGATCGGCCAGCGATGGCAACCCGCCGGAGGACTCCGTCATGAGCGTGCGTCAGCGACCGTATCGAGCGACACCGGACAGCGCTGCCCGGGACAGGGCGACATTGTCCAGCGCGGCCCAGCGTCGGCCCGCGCCGCACTGGATGACCTGGGGGCGGTCATGAGTCGGCGCAGCGATACGTACGACCCCAAGCAGGTCGCGTTGCTGGACCAGGCGTCGCTGGATGAGGCGGTCGCCGCCGCGCAGAAGGCCTTCGCCGCCGTGTCCGACGTGGACGGTCTGATCGCGTTGCGCCACCAGCACCTGGGCGACCGGGCCCCGGTGTCGCTGGCCCGGCGGGAGATCGGGGCGCTGCCGCCGCAGGCGCGCGCCGACGCCGGTAAGCGGGTCAATGAGGCTCGGGCGGCGATCCAGCAGGCGTACGACGCCCGGCTGGCCGTGCTGGAGGAGGACCGGGCCCGCCGGGTCCTGGTCGAGGAAGCGGTCGACGTGACGCTGCCGGGCGACCGGCGGCCGCGCGGCGCCCGGCACCCGATCACCACGCTCATGGAGCGCATCGCCGACCTGTTCGTCGGGATGGGCTACGAGGTGGCCGAGGGCCCCGAGGTCGAGCTGGAGTGGGCCAACTTCGATGCCCTGAACATCCCGCCGGACCACCCCTCGCGTGGCCTGATGGACACGTTCTGGGTCGCCACCGCGCAGACGTTCGCGAACGGTCTTGTCGCGACGGCGCCGGAGAACCAGTTGGGCACGGGCTCGGGGCTGGTGCTGCGGACGCACACCTCGCCGGTGCAGGCCCGCACCATGCTGGAGCGCCAACCGCCGATCTACGTGGTGGTTCCGGGCCGGGTGTACCGCACCGACGAACTGGACGCCACCCACTCGCCGGTCTTCCACCAGGTCGAGGGGCTGGTGGTGGACAAGGGAATCACGATGGCCCACCTGCGCGGGACGCTGGACCACTTCGCCCGCGCGATGTTCGGGGAGAACGCGCGGACCCGCTGGCGGCCGCACTACTTCCCGTTCACCGAGCCGTCGGCGGAGTTCGATGTGTGGTTCGAGGCCCACCGCGACGGCCCCCGCTGGGTCGAGTGGGGCGGCTGCGGGATGGTCGACCCCAACGTGCTGCGGGCCTGCGGCGTCGACCCGACCGTCTACAGTGCATTCGCGTTCGGCATGGGAATCGACCGCACGCTGATGTTCCGCAACGGCCTGTCCGACATGCGGGAGTTCATCGAGGGCGACGTACGGTTCACCCGGGCGTTCGGCATGGAGGTTGCGTAGCGATGCGGGTGAGCGTCTCCTGGCTGCGCGAGTACGTGGACCTGCCGGCGGACCTGACCGCCGAGCAGCTCGAGGACGCGCTGACCAACCTCGGGATCGAGGTGGAGTCCATCGTGGACCAGGGCGCCACCGTGCAGGGCACGCTGGCGGTCGGCCGGGTCCTGACCATCGAGGAGCTCAAGGGTTTCAAGAAGCCGATCCGGTTCTGCACCGTCGACGTGGGCAAGGCCAACGGCACCGGCGACCCGCAGGAGATCGTGTGCGGGGCGACGAACTTCGTCGAAGGCGACCTGGTGGCGGTGATCCTGCCGGGCGGGGTGCTGCCCGGTGGGTTCGAGATCGGGGCGCGCAAGACGTACGGCCGCATGTCCAACGGCATGATCTGCTCCGCCCGGGAGCTGGGCGTCAGCGACGACCACTCGGGGATCCTCGTGCTCGACCCGGAATCGGGGGCCCAGCCGGGCGAGGACGCGCGGCCCTACGTCGGGCTGAACGACATCATCGTGCACGTCGAGCCCACACCGGACCGGGGCTACCAGATGTCGGTGCGCGGGCTGGCCCGGGAGCTGGCGCACGCCTTCGATGTGCCGTTCACCGATCCCGGCCTGGCCAAGGCGCCCAAGGGCTCCACGCGCGGCAAGCCGCCGTGGCCGGTCACGGTCGTCGACCAGGTCGGGTGCGACCGGTTCGCGGCCCGGCTCGTCACCGGCCTGGACCCGAACGCGCAGTCGCCGGAGTGGATGCAGCGCCGGCTGGTGACGGCCGGCATCCGGACGCTCGGCCTGGCTATCGACGTGACGAACTACATCATGCTCGAGCTCGGCCAGCCGATGCACGCCTTCGACGCCAAGCGCATCAAGGGTGGGCTCGTGGTGCGGCGGGCCACCGCCGGCGAGGTGCTGGTCACCCTGGACGGCGTCCGGCGCAGACTGTCCGAAGAGGACATGGTGATCTGCGACGACACCGGCCCGATCTCGCTGGCCGCCGTCATGGGTGGGGAGACTTCCGAGATCATCCCGGGCACCACCACCGACGTGCTGCTGGAGGCCGCCCACTGGGACCCGACGATGGTCAGTCGCACCGCGCGCCGGCACAACCTGTTCAGCGAGGCGGCCAAGCGCTGGGAGCGCGGGGTCGACCGCGAGCTGGCGCTGGTGGCGATCGAGCGGGCCGTACGGATCCTGGTCGAGTACGGCGGCGGCACGCCGAGCAAGCAGATCCTCGACCTCAACTACCCGACGCCGATCCCGAGCATCACGCTGAACTCGGAGGAGGTGTCCCGGCTGGTCGGCATTCCGTACCCGACCTCGCTCGTGGCCGAGCTGCTCACCAAGGTCGGCTGCACGGTGACGAACGAGTCCCCCGAGGGCAGCCAGGAGGGCGGGGCGATCCTGACCGTGACCCCGCCGAGCTGGCGGCCGGACCTCCTTCGCCCGGCCGACCTGGTCGAGGAGGTGGTCCGCCTCGACGGCTACACCAAGGTGCCCAGCGCGTTGCCGATCGCGCCGCCCGGGGCCGGCCTGACCGCCGCCCAGCGTCGGCGCCGCTCGGTCGGGCGGGCGCTGGCCGAGATGGGCTACGTCGAGGTGCTGCCCCCGCCGTTCGTCTCGGCCGACTCCCTGCGGAAGCTGGGCCGGTCGACCGACGCGGTGCGGCTGGCGAACCCGCTGTCGGACGAGGAGCCGTACATGCGGACCACGCTGCTGCCGGGGCTGCTCGCCACGCTGCGCCGCAACATCGGCCGGGGCAACCGGGACGTGGCCCTCTACGAGCTGGGCCTGGTCTTCCTGCCTACCGACGCCGGCCCGCCGCCGGTGCTCGATGTCTCGCGGCGGCCCACGGACGAGGAGTGGGAGCAGGCGAAGGCCGCGGTGCCGGCGCAGCCGTGGCACGTGGCCACGGTGGCGGCCGGGGAGTGGGAGCGCTCGGGCTGGTGGGGCCCGGGCCGCGCGTACGACTGGGCCGACGCGATCCAGACCGGCCGCGAAGTGCTGCTCGTGGCCGGGGTGCGGCCCGAGTCCATCTCGGTGACGGCCGCCGACACCATGCCGTGGCACCCTGGCCGCTGCGCCGCCCTGCGGGTGGACGGGATCGTGGTCGGCCACGCCGGCGAGCTGCACCCCGCCGTCTGTGCCGAGTTCACCGTCCCGAAGCGGACGTGCGCGCTGGAGCTGGACCTCTCGGCGGTGCCATTGCCCGGCCTGACGCCGGCGCCGAAGCTGTCGAACTTCCCGGCCGCGCTCATCGACGTCGCGCTCGTGGTCCCGTCCGAGGTGCCCGCGGTCGACGTCGAGAGGTCCATTGTGGACGGTATCGGGCCGCTGCTGGAGTCGATCCGGCTCTTCGACGTGTACACGGGCGCGCAGGTCGGCGAGGGTCGCAAGTCGCTGGCGTACAAGCTGGTGCTGCGGGCCCCCGACCGCACCCTGACCGCCGAGGAGGCGGTGGCGGCCCGCGACGCCGCCGTCGCCCTCGCCGCCCAGCGTCACGGCGCCGTCCTCCGCGGTACCTGAGCCGTGGAGCGGACGCGGGCACCAGAAAGGCGGCCTCGGGCCGCGTGGCCTGGACTGAGGAGCTGAGGTCGGTTTACGACCGAGGCGACGAGGGAAGGCCACGCATCAAGGGCCCGACGCCCGTGCGAGCTGAGCCCGGCGGCGGCTTGCGCTGGACAGAGGAGCGAGGAACGAGCGAGCGACGAAGGAAGCGTAAGCCCTCTGAGGAGCCGGGCTCTCCCGAGCGCAGGCGAGGGCAATCAGGTGCAGCGAGCACCAGAGTAATTGTCGGTGGGGTCCGGCATGATGGGCGCGACGTACGGGTGAACCCCACCACTGGAGGCTCTCGTGATCGACCACGTCTCGATCCAGGTTCGTGACGTCGCGGCGAGCGTGGCGTTCTACGACGCCGTGCTCGCGCCGTTGGGCGGGCGGCGGGTGCACGAGTTCGACGACCAGATCGGCTACGGCACGCAGTTCCCCGACTTCTGGATCGGCCCGACGACCACTCCCGGCGAGGCCCGGGAGGTGCACCTGGCGTTCACCGCACCGGATCGCGCGGCCGTGCACGGGTTCTTCGAGGCGGCGGTGGCGGCCGGGGCCGAGGTGCTGCACGAGCCGCGGTTGTGGCCGGAGTACACCCCGACCTACTACGCCGCGTTTGTCCGCGACCCGGACGGCAACAACGTCGAGGCGGTGTGCCACAAGCCGGAGTGACGGCCCGGTCACCGAGCCTGCATTCTGATACGATGCTCTGCATAGTCATGCAGACGTGAGGTGAGGGCGATGGGAATCCGGGTGGCGGTGGTCGGGGCCAGTGGGTACGCCGGCGGTGAGGTGCTGCGCCTGGTCGCGGCTCACCCGGAGTTCGAGCTCGTGGCGGCCACGGCGCACTCGCAGGCCGGGGCGCCGGTCGAGAGTGTCCACCCTCATCTGATCGGTATCGGTCTGACCTTCCAGCCGCTCACGCCCGAGGCCCTGGCTGGCGCCGACCTGGTCTTCCTCGCCCTGCCGCACGGCGAGTCGAGGGCGGTCGCGGCCACGTTGCCGGATAGCGTCAAGGTCGTCGATCTCGGGGCCGATCATCGGCTGCGCGACGCCCAGCAATGGCAGGCGTACTACGGGGGTGAGCACGCGGGCACGTGGACGTACGGCCTGCCGGAGCTGCCGGGCCAGCGGGAGCTGATCGCCTCGTCGACTCGGGTGGCGGCGACGGGGTGCTATGCCGTGGCGACCATCCTGGCTCTCGCCCCGCTGATCAGATCCGGACTGGTGAGCCCCGAGGACGTGGTCGTGGTGGCCGCCTCGGGGACCACGGGCGCCGGCCGAGGCCTCAAGCCGCACCTGCTCGCCAGTGAGGTGATGAGCGACCTGTCCGGCTACAAGGTCGGCACCCACCAGCACACCCCGGAGATGAAGCAGGGTTCGGGAGCGACCTCGCTCTCCTTCACCCCCGTGCTCGCCCCGATGCCCCGCGGCATCCTCGCCACGGTCACCGCCCGGCCGACCACCCCGGGCACCACGGCCGAGGACGTGCGGGCCGTGCTGGCGCAGGCGTACGACGGCGAGCCGTTCGTGCGGCTGCTGCCGCCGGGGGTGTGGCCGAAAACCAAGGCGACGCTGGGGAGCAACGCCTGCCACCTGCAGGCGACGGTGGACCGCGACTCCGGGCGGGTGCTGGTGCAGAGTGCGATCGACAACCTGGGCAAGGGTGCGGCCGGCCAGGCGGTCCAGTGCGCCAACATCATGGTCGGCCTGCCCGAAACCACCGGACTGACCGCGATCGGGGTCAACCCCTAGCGCCGGCCGCGCCCGCACCACCCACGCGGCCGTCCCCGGTCACGCGCCCGGGCGGCGCAGGACGTACTCGACCTCCGGGTGGTACGGCGGGTACTCGCTGCGGCGGGTGCGGTCGGTCAGCGTCCAGCCGAGATGCTCGTAGAGCCCCCGCGCACGGGTGTTGTCCCGCAGGCACCACAGCCCCGGGTCGCCGGTCATGCGGGCCACCGCCCGGTCGACGGCCGCGCGGGCGAGGCCGCGCCCCCAGTGGTCGGGGTGGACGGCGAGGTGCTGCAGCCGGTGGGCGTCGAAGCAGACGAAGCAGGCCAGGCCCCGGTCGGCCTCGGCGACCTCGACTGTCTTCGACGGGTCATCGACCTCGGCCCGCCATCGGGCCGCCACCTCGTCGGTGGGGAACGGGATGCCGATGAAGAGGTGACCGATCGAGGCCTCGTTGGCGATGCGCTCAAGTTCGGTCAGCGCTGCGACGTCGGCGATCGTCGCCGGCCGGAACACGGGAACGGACAGACGGTCGGCCCGGGTCATGGGACACAGTCTCCCCGGCGTCGTTGCGGCCAATTCCGGTTGCCCCCGGGTTCTGCAACTTGATACCGTCTACTGCATAGTCATACAGAAGGGTGGGGGAGCGTGAGCGTCACCGGGCCGCAGGGGTTCCGGGCCGGGTCCGCGGCCGCCGGGCTCAAGTCGTCGGGCGAGCTCGATGTGACGGTCGTGGTCAACGACGGTCCACAGGCGCCCGCCGCGGGGGTTTTCACCAGCAACCGGGTCAAGGCCGCGCCCGTGCTGTGGAGCCAGCAGGTGCTGCGCGGTGGTCTGGTCCGCGCGGTCGTGCTGAACTCCGGCGGCGCCAACGCTTGCACCGGGCCGGGCGGATTCCAGGACACGCACACGACCGCCGAGCTGGTCGCCGAGCTGCTGCGCAAGGAGGGCCTGGACGTCGGCCCGGCCGACGTCGCCGTGTGCTCGACCGGCCTGATCGGCCAGCGCCTGCCGATGGACCGCCTCTCCGCCGGCATCGAGCAGGCCATCCGGTCCCTGGACCGGGACGGCGGGGCGGACGCGGCCCGGGCCATCATGACCACTGACACCCGCCCCAAGACCGTCCACATTGTTCGCGACGGGTGGTCGGTCGGCGGCATGGCCAAGGGCGCCGGCATGCTGGCCCCGGGTCTGGCCACCATGCTGGCCGTGCTCACCACCGACGCGGTGGCCGGCGCCGCCACGCTGGACCGCGCGCTGCGCCAGGCGACCCGGGTCACGTTCGACCGCATCGACTCCGATGGGTGCATGTCGACCAACGACACGGTGCTGCTGCTGGCCAGCGGCGCCTCCGGTGTCACGCCCCCGGTCGATGAGCTCGACGCCGCGGTCGCGGCGGCGTGCCAGGACCTGGCGATGCAGTTGCTGGCCGACGCCGAGGGGTCCACGAAGGACGTGACCATCGAGGTGCGGGCGGCGGCCAGCGAGGACGACGCGCTCGAGGTGGCCCGGACGGTCGCCCGCAACAATCTCGTCAAGACCGCGCTCTTCGGGTCGGATCCCAACTGGGGCCGGATTCTCGCTGCGGTGGGCACGACCTCTGCCCAGTTCGAGCCTGACCGCATCGACGTGGCCATCAACGGGGTCTGGGTCTGCCGGGGCGGCGCCGCCGCCGAGGACAGATCCACTGTGGACTTGTCGGGTCGCCTGGTGCACATCGTCATCGATCTGGGCGCAGGCACGAAGTCGGCCACGGTGTGGACCAACGACTTGTCCCACGCCTACGTCCACGAGAACTCGGCGTACTCGACGTGACCACCGACGTACTCGCCCCGACCACCGGCGTGGGCCCTACGGAGGCACCATCATGACCGTCTCGACCCGGGACCTCGGCATCGCGCTGGGCAAGGCGAGCACGCTGATCGAGGCGCTGCCCTGGCTCGCGCGGTTCCACGGCGCCACGGTCGTCATCAAGTACGGCGGCAACGCCATGGGTGGGCCCAACGGGGCCGACAACCTCGAGGTCCAGAAGGCGTTCGCGGCCGACTTGGTGTTCCTGCGCTATGTGGGTCTCAAGCCGGTCGTCGTGCACGGCGGGGGCCCGCAGATCTCGGCCATGCTGAAAAAGCTCGGCATCGACAGCGAGTTCCGGGGCGGGCTGCGGGTCACCACCCCCGAGGCCATCGACGTCGTACGCATGGTGCTGGTCGGCCAGGTCGGACGGCAGCTCGTCGGCCTCATCAACGAGCACGGCCCGTTTGCCGTCGGCATGTCCGGTGAGGACGCGCGGCTGTTCACCGCGCAGCGGCGGTCGGCCACTGTGGACGGTGCCCCGGTCGACGTCGGGCTGGTCGGCGACGTCGCCTCGGTCAACGTCTCGGCAGTCACCGACCTCATCGAGGCCGGACGCATTCCGGTGATCTCCACCGTGGCCCCGGACGAGAACGGGGTGGTGCACAACCTCAACGCCGACACCGCCGCCGGCGCGCTCGCCGCGGCGCTGGGCGCGCAGAAGCTGGTGGTGCTCACCGACGTGCCCGGGCTGTACCGCAACTGGCCGGACCCCGACTCGCTCGTCTCGCACATCAGCGCCGACGAGGTCGAGGCGCTGCTGCCCAGTCTGCACTCCGGCATGGTGCCGAAGATGGAGGCGTGCCTGCGCGCCGTACGGGGCGGGGTCAGCGCCGCCCACATCGTCGACGGCCGGGTGCCGCACTCAATACTTTTGGAAATTTTTACTGACGAGGGGTTCGGCACGATGATCACCGCGCACGGACCCACGCCGTCCGGGGAGGGGACGTGAGCGATCTGATGTCGCGGTGGTCGGCCGCGATGATGAACAACTACGGGACGCCGTCGGTGGCGCTCGTACGGGGTGAGGGCGCGGTCGTGTGGGACGAGTCCGGACGATCCTATGTGGACTTTCTCGCCGGCATCGCGGTCAACGTGCTCGGCCATGCCCACCCGGCCGTGGTCGCGGCGGTGACCGACCAGATCGGCCGGCTCGGTCACGTGTCGAACCTCTTCGTCGCCGAGCCGCCGGTGGCGCTGGCCGAGGCGCTGCTCGCCCGAGTCGGCCGCCCCGGCCGGGTCTACTTCGGCAACTCGGGCGCCGAGGCGAACGAGGCGGCGTTCAAGCTGTCGCGGACCACCGGCCGCACGAAGATCGTCGCGACCGACGGCTCCTTCCACGGCCGGACCATGGGGGCGCTCGCGCTCACCGGCCAACCAGCCAAGGCGGATCCGTTCCGGCCGTTGCCGGGCGAGGTGGTCCACGTCCCGTACGGCGACGTGGCCGCGCTGGAGTCCGCTGTGGACGATGCGACCGCCATGGTGATCCTCGAACCGATCCAGGGGGAGAGCGGCGTGGTGGTGCCACCGGCCGGCTACCTGGCCGCGGCGCGAGAGATCACCGCGCGCCACGGCGCCATCCTGGCCCTCGATGAGGTGCAGACGGGCATCGGGCGTACCGGCTACTGGTTCGCCCACCAGGCCGAGGGCGTCGAGCCCGACGTGATCACGCTGGCCAAGGGGCTGGGCGGCGGGCTTCCGCTCGGCGCGACCATCGCGTTCGGCCCGTGGGCCGACGCGCTGGGCCCGGGCAGCCACGCCTCCACCTTCGGGGGCAACCCGGTTTGCTGCGCGGCCGGCCTGGCCGTGCTCGCCACCATCGAGGCGGACGGGCTGCTCGACCACGTCAAGCGCATGGGCGAGCTGCTGCGTCGCGGCATCGAGGCCGTGGGCCACCCGCTGGTGACCGGCGTGCGCGGCGCCGGCCTGCTGCTCGGCGTGACCCTGTCGGGGCCGGTGAGCGGGGCCCTGCAGACGGCCCTGCTCGAGGCGGGTTTCCTCACCAACGCGGTGCGGCCCGATGTGCTGCGGCTGGCGCCACCGCTGATCATCTCGGACGAGCAGATCGAGGACCTGCTCGCCGCGCTGCCGGCCGCCCTGGACCGGGCCGCCGAGCACGGCGAGCCGCACGAGCCCAGGGCGACGACACAATCCACAGGGGAGGAACTGGCGTGACGCACGCAGTGGTCGACAGCCGGCCCGTCCGGCACTTCCTGCGCGACGACGACCTGACGTCGGCCGAGCAGGCCGAGGTGCTGGACCTCGCGCTGACCATGAAGGAGGCGCCGTACGCCTTCCGCCCCCTGGAGGGGCCCGCCGCGGTCGCGGTGCTCTTCGACAAGCCCAGCCTGCGGACGCGTATGTCGTTCGAGGCCGGCATCGCCCAGCTCGGCGGGCAGCCGATCGTGGTCGACAGCCAGAACACGCACTTCGGCCGGGGCGAGACGCTCGGGGACGCCGCCCGGGTGCTGTCCCGGTACGCGCGGGCGATCGTGATGCGGACCTTCGGCGACGAGCGGTTGGCCGAGGTCGCGGCGGCGGCGACCGTACCGGTGGTCAACGGGCTGACCGATGGGTTCCACCCCTGCCAGGTGCTCGCGGACCTGCTGACGATTCGCGAGCACCTGGGCGTTCCTGCCGGTCGCACCCTGGGCTACGTGGGCGACGCCGCCAACAACATGGCCCACTCCTACCTGCTGGGGTGCGCGGTGGCGGGCATGCACGTCCGGGTGGCGGGGCCGCCGGCGCATCAACCGGACCCGGCGATCGTGGCCGACGCCACCGCCATCGCGGCCCGCACCGGCGGGTCCGTGCTGGTCACCACCGATCCCATCGAGGCGGTGAGCGGCGTTGATGTGATCGCCACCGATACGTGGACCTCGATGAATCAGGAGGGGGACGGGCTGGACCGGGTCACGCCCTTCCTGCCGTACCAGGTCAACGCGGACCTGCTGGCCAAGGCGAAGCCCCACGCGATCGTGCTGCACTGCCTGCCCGCCCACCGAGGCGAGGAGATCACCGACGAGGTGATGGACGGGCCGGCGAGCGTGGTGTTCGACCAGGCCGAGAACCGCCTGCACGCCCAGAAGGCGCTATTGGCCTGGCTGCTGACCCTGGCGCTTATA
>JADGGF010000673.1 GCA_019690055.1 Micromonosporaceae bacterium | reverse complement strand
GCGCCGCAGGGACGGGGCGCGGGTGATCCAGGTGCCCTCGGGCTGCATCCCGATGATCTCCGAGTGGGCGTGCTGGGCGATCTGCCGGATGAGCGTGGCGCGGTAGGCGTCGGGCATCCAGTCGCGTGGCTCGATCCGCTGGTCCCGGCGGATGGTCTCGTCGAAGCGCGCCTCGAGCAGGTCGGTGGTCATGGCGTCCACTCCTTGGCGACCATGGTCAGCACGTCGTAGGCGGCGACCACGGAACCGTCCTGTTTGGTCACCACGGTGTCCCACCGTACCTCGCCGTAGTCGCCGTCCCGCGGGCTGATCTGCTTGCAGGTCAGGGTCACGGTGAGCTCGTCGCCGGGATAGACGGGCGTCAGGAAGCGCAGGTTGTCGATGCCGTAGTTGGCGAGCACCGGGCCGGGGTCGGGCTGGACGAACAGCCCGGCCGCGAAGGCGAGCACGAGGTAGCCGTGGGCGACCCGGCCGTCGAAGAACGGATTGGCCCGGGCGGCCGCCTCGTCCATGTGGGCGTAGAAGGTGTCCCCGGTGAAATTGGCAAAGTGCTCGATATCCTCGAGGGTCACCGTCCGCGGTCCGGCCACCACCGCATCCCCGACCCGCAGCTGCGCCAGCGACTTGCGGAACGGGTGCTCGTCGGTCCGCCGTGTGCCGCCGCTGACCCAGCGACCGGTGATGGCGCCGAGCATGTCCGGGCTCGCCTGCACCGCGGTGCGCTGCAGGTGGTGCAGGACGGCGCGCACCCCGCCGAGCTCCTCACCGCCACCGGCCCGGCCCGGCCCGCCGTGCACGAGGGCGGGCAACGGCGACCCGTGGCCGGTGGACTCGGCCGCGGCCGTCCGGTCCAGCACCAGGATCCGTCCGTGCCAGGGGGCGAGACCGACGACGACCGTGCGGGCGAAGTCGGGGTCGCCGGTCACGACCGACCCGGCGAGGCTGCCCCGGCCCCGCGCGGCCAGCGCGATCGCCTCCGCCGCGTCGTGGTAGCCGATCACCGTGCTCACCGGGCCGAAGGCCTCGACGGTGTGCGGCTCGGGCCGGCCGCTGTCGTCGCAGCGCAGCAGGATCGGCGACAGGAACGCGCCCCGCTCCGGGTCGGCCCCGGTCACCGAGACGTGCTCAGGGTCGCCGGAGACGATGCGGCACCCGGCGGCGAGCTCCTTGACCGCGCGGCGGACCTCCTCGCGCTGCTCCAGGCTGGCCAGGGCACCCATCCGTACGGTCTCGTCCGCCGGGTTGCCGACGACGACCGCCTGCAGGCGCTCGTGGACCGCCCCGACGACCGCGTCCATCCAGGCGACCGGGACGAGGGCCCGCCGGATGGCGGTGCACTTCTGGCCGGCCTTCGCGGTCATCTCGGTGACGAGCTGGGCGACGTAGAGGTCGAACTCCGGCGTGCCCGGGGCGGCGTCCGGGCCGAGGATCGAGCAGTTCAGCGAGTCGGCCTCGGCGTTGAACCGCACCGCCCGGGCCACGATCGCGGGGTGGGACCGCAGCCGCCGGGCCGTCGCGGCCGACCCGGTGAAGCTGAGCGAGTCCTGCTCGTCCAGGTGGTCCAGCAGCTCGGTCACGCTACCGCAGACGAGCTGGACGCTGCCCGGCGGCAGGATCTGCGACTCGACGATCAGCTCGACCAGGCGGGCGGTCACGTACGCCGTCTGGGAGGCGGGCTTGATGATGGTCGGCACGCCGGCCACCAGAGCCGGAGCCAGCTTCTCCAGCGGCCCCCACACCGGGAAGTTGAACGCGTTGATCTGCACCGCGACGCCCGTCCGCGGGGCGAGGATGTGCTGGCCGACGAACGTGCCGCCCCGGCTCAGCGACTCGACCGCGCCCTCCACGACCACGGTGTCGTTGGGCAGTTCCCGCTTGGCCCGACTCGCGTACGCGAAGAGCACGCCGATCCCACCATCGACGTCGATCATCGCATCGCTGCGGGTGGCGCCGGTGCGGGCGGACAGCGCGTACAGCTCATCCCGATGCTCGCGCAGCATCAGGGCCAGCGACTTGGCCAGCGCCGCCCGCTGGTGGAAGGTCAGCTCGCGCAGGGCCGGCCCGCCGACCCGGCGCCCGTACTCCAGCGCGGCGGCGAGGTCGATCCCGTCCGAGGAGACCCGGGCGACCTCCTCGCCGGTGACCGCGTCGCGGACGGGCACGCCGTCCGCTGGCGCCTGCCAGGCGCCGTTCACGAAGCTGCGCAGGACGGCCATTCAGGCCACCTCCACTATGGACAACCGGGGGGACAGGGGGAGGGTCACGGGGTCACCGGCGGGCCAGCGCGCGGACCGGGTT
>JADGGF010000672.1 GCA_019690055.1 Micromonosporaceae bacterium | reverse complement strand
CAGCATCGCCCACCCGTACCCGTTGCGAGTGCGACAACACGGTACACGGACACCACCGGGCGGTCCGGCGAACGTCCAACGCACACCCAGCCAGAGGCCAGGTACGGGCGACCGGCCAATGCGTATACCTCATGCAGGCTAGCGCGGTGACGTCAGGGGCCGGTGGCAACACCGCAGGTGGGCGCGGGCGGGCCGTCACATATGCCGCATCTGATGGACATTGCCCGACCCTGGCGCCATCTGTCGGGTTGCCGACACTCCAGGGCCCCTGACCGGCTCTCCGATGCCCGTTACCGGCACTCTGGTGCCCGCTCGAACGCCGCCCGCAGCTCCGGCGAATCCAGCACGGACAGATCCGCGCTGGCCTGCTCGTACCGTCGCCTGAGCCGGTCCATGATGTCGACCACACCGTCGTAGAAGGCCTTGCCATCATCCCCGGGCAGCTCGCGCAGGTTCTCCGCGGCCGCCGCGTACGCGTCGCGGGTCGCCGCCAGCGACCGCTCGAAGGCCCGCGCCACCGACTCACCGCCGGACACGTCCGGCACGCCGGCCGACTCGACCGACGCCCGCGCGGCCTCCGTGGCGTCACGGGCATCGGTGACCAGGTCAAGGAGGTTGCTGCGGGTCTCCTCGATGCTCGTGGCCCGGCTCATCGCGGTGGCCGCGCGCTGGTTGAGCTCGGTGATCGTGGCCCGCCAGGAGGCGAGGGCGTCACAGACCGTCGCGACCCAGACATCGGGCGACAGGCTGGACCGGGAGCAGCCGGCGAGCAGGACGGCGGCGGTCACGGCCACGGTCAGGAGCCGGCGCATGCAGCGCAGCCTAGACACCCACCACACCGGCAGAGGACGTGCGCCGCCAACATCCCGGTATACGGTGACACTCGGTCCGTCCGCTGCATCGAACAGAGGTGGGCATGACACTCAGCACCCAGGGGCTCAGCACCCCGCACGACGAGCTGGGCCCACCCATCCCCCTGGGTTCACGGGTCCCGCTGAACCCGGCGGTCCGGCAGCGGTCGGCATGGTCGGCCCGATCGCCGCGCCCGATGCGCCGCCTCGCCACCGTGGCCTCGGCGGTTCTGGCGGCACTCGTCGGGGTGCTCCTGGTCACCTCTCCGGCGTACGCCGCCGACGAGATCAGGGTCACCATCGACGGCCTGCCGGACACGCTGCAGGCGGGCGGGGTCGACGACTTCCGGGTGACCTTCACCAACCAATCAGGCGAGTCGATAACCGGCATCGTCGCCGTGGTCGCGGTCGCGCTGCCGGGCGCGGTGCCCGAGTCGATCTCCGTGCAGCGCAACGCCGAGCTGTCGCGCGAGGTGACCGACGACGGCACGGTGATCTTCACCGACGCGAACGCGTTCGACCTGGGTCGCAGCGGCGGCAACGCCCGCCGGCGCATGGACTTCTCGATCTACTTCTACAGCGACGCGCCCAGCGGCGAGGCGGTGGTCACGGTCGCCGCGTACGCCCGGGACGAACTGCTGGGGAGCACCAGCACCACCATCGAGGTCCGCGGCGCCGCCACCACTCCGCCCAACACGGACCCCGGTATCGTGCCGACCTTCGAAGCCGGCCCGAGCTACTCGATCGCCCCCATACCGGAAGACGCCGTCACGGCGCCGCCGAACTCGACGGTTCCGACGACGGTCTATGTGCTCGGGACGTTGCTCGTGATCACCGGCCTGATCACCCTGGTCTTGACCTTCTGGGCACCGGGTCGCCAGTTCGTGGACGGGCCCGACCCGGGCTGGGCGGGAGGCCGGGAGCCCGATCGGCGCCGGCCGATGGTGTGGCCGACTCGCACACCCGCCGCGGGACCACCGGCGCCCCGCCCGCCGTACCCGTCCGAACCGGGACGAGGCGGACAGCTCGGGACTGACAGCGCTCGCCCGTGGCCGGTGGTCTCCCGGCCGACCCGGCCGCCCGCGACGTACCCTCGGCCGACCGGCACCGCCACACCCCCGGGCCGCGACTCCGGTCCGGCGACGGGGTACGGCCGGGCGGTCAGCGACCCCGGCCCGACGACCGGATACGGCCGAGCGATCGGTAGCTCGGGTCCGTCGACCGGGACGGGTCGGGCGGTCCGTGATCCCGGTCCCCACGCTGGCGGCGCCCGGCCGGCGTCGGAGGCGGAGGACCCCTGGCGGTACGACTGACCGAGCCGTACACAGCCCACGCCCGAGTTCCCATGATCAATCACCCGAGGCGTCGACGGCGACGGCCTCGCCGGTGGCCCAACGACAGCGGGGGCCCCCCCCCCCCGGGGGGGGCCCCCCCCCCCCACACCACCACCGACCCC
>JADGGF010000671.1 GCA_019690055.1 Micromonosporaceae bacterium | reverse complement strand
GCCCCGACGCCCGGGTGGCCGGCCCGCGCCACCGCCCCCCCCGGGGAGGGTGGGAAAGTTACGCGCTCTGGCCGACCCGCTGGCGGGCCCAGATGTTGTTGCACTCCTCGCAGACGGCCTCGGGGATGGCGCCGATCCGCATCAAGGCCTGGAAGATCGTGCAGCCGACGCAGAACGCGAAGACGGCCTCGAGCGTGGCCGCCACCGCGAGCACGGCCAGAACGATGACCGCGGCGGTGTACTCGTGGAAGGCCAGGGCCAGCACGGCTGCGGTGGTCGAGACGGCGGCGCCGATGCCCTGGGCGAAGCGCTTGGGTGGTCCCGGCACCAGCTTCGCGGGCCGGTTGAGGGCGGGCGTGACCACCCGGGTGACGAGCTGGCCCAGCGGGCTCAACGTCGGCCCGGTGAGCACGCGGGCCACGAAGCCGTAGGCCAGCACGACGGACAGCCACCACCCGCCCGGGTACCCGAGCCGGTCGAGCACGATGATGACCACAGCCTGGAGCAGCGCGCCGGTGGCCACCAGGCGCGCCGATATTTCGTTGACCGGGTTGGGGAAGCTGAACAGGCCGCGCACGGCTACTCCTCTGGCGGGATTTCCTATCGGATCGGTAGGTCTTTTCGGACGGCGGTCGCGGGGCGCCGTGGGTCGGTGGCGGACGCGAGCAGAGGTCCGGGCGTCGTTGCCGGTCGCTGCTGGAGTGGGATCGCTGCGGGGGCCGAACGGGCGGAACGGATCGCGGGACGATCACCGCGCCGACGGCCGGCAGTCGCGGATCAGACGGTGCGCGGACACGCCTCGACGGTCACGCGGCAGTAGTCCACGTGACGGCGACGGGTCAGGGTGAGACGCACCCCCATGATTGCCAGGCAAGCACACCCGAGGGCGCAGCGTCAACACATCGAGAGCTGGCTCCCACGGTCCGGATGGCGCCGTGCGCGGGCCTCGTGATGAGCCGGCCCGAGGCAAGCCGGCATCGTAGGCTGCTGGCATGGAGAGCACCGACACCGCGCTGACGCCCGGATTGAGCGCGACCGCGACGCTGACCGTGACCGAGGCGGACACGGCGGTGGCGATGCGCTCCGGCGACGTACCCGTGTTGGCCACGCCACGTGTGGTGGCACTGGCCGAGGAGGCGACGGTCGCCGCCGTGGCGGGGGCGCTCGGCCCGGGCCGGACCACGGTCGGCACCCGGGTCGAGCTGGAGCACCTCGCCCCTTCCGTCCTCGGGGCGACCGTGGTGGCGCAGGCGCGCCTCGACGCGGTCGACGGCCGCCGGTTGGCCTTCACCGTGTCGGTCGTCGACGGCCCGACCGAGGTGGCCCGGGGCCGGGTCGACCGGGTCGTGGTGGAGCGTGAGCGGTTCCTGGCACGGGCGGTAGGACGGTGAACTTCGACGAGATCGCGCCGGGCGTGCACGTGCTGCGCTACCCGGTGCTCGACGTCAACGTGACGCTCATCGTCGGCGCCGAGGCGGCGATGGTGGTCGATACGCTGGCCACCCCGTCGCAGGCCCTGGAGTTGGTGGCCGCGATCCGTACGGTCACCGACCGGCCGTTGACCGTGGTCAACACCCATGCCCACTTCGACCACTGCTTCGGCAACGCCGTGGTCGTCGAGGCCTCGCCCGGAGCCACGGTGCGGGCGCATCCCTCCACTGTGGAGGCGTTCGCCGGTGACGGCGTACAGTTGCGCCGGGCCGCCTACGAGGAGGCCCGGACGCTCGCGCCGGAGATCGCCGACCAGGTCGCGACCACGGTGCTGTGGGCACCCGACACGGCGGTCGCCGAGCAGGAGACGGTCGAGCTCGGGGACCGAACGGTCGTGCTGCACTACTTCGGGCGGGGGCACACGGCGGGCGACCTCGTGGTGCACGTGCCCGACGCGGCCACCGTGGTCGCGGGGGACCTCGTCGAGGAGGGCGCGCCGCCGTCCTTTTCGGACTCCTATCCGCTGGAGTGGCCGGACACGCTGACCGGCGTCCTGGCCCTGCAGCCGTCGGTGGTCGTCCCCGGGCACGGCGCCGTCGTCAACCGGGATTTCGTTGGGCAGCAACGGGCCGACCTGTCCCGGCTGGAGTGGCTGATCCGCGACGGCGACCGGGTCGGCGCGCCCGCCGAGACGGTCGCCGCCGAGGCGCCGTTCCCCCGCGAGGCGGCGTTGACTGCGGTGCGCCGCGGCTACGCGGCGCTCGCCGGCACGCTGTGACCGTCACCCGCGCCGGCCCGTGGGCCACTGGCCGGGAGCCTGGCTCCCGCTGACCGGGCCTCAACCGGGGTCTTATAAACATCAGACGCTGGCGACGAA
>JADGGF010000670.1 GCA_019690055.1 Micromonosporaceae bacterium | reverse complement strand
GCCCGGCCCAGCCGGTCACCGTCATGGACACACTGTCTGCCCCGTCCCCACCCGGCCCGCGGGGCAACCGGACGGTCGCGGGCGGGCCGGACAGCGCCAGGCGCTCATCGACCTGTAGGAATGCCCCGTCCGCCGTGCAGATCGTGACCGGGGTCGGTTCAGGCAGGACGGTCGCCGGGGCGGGGGCCGGTATCCGCCCCGGCCACGGCCGGTCGTGTCCTTCCGCCTTCCGCTCGTCTCCCCAGGGGACGAGGCGAACCCGCTCGGCGTACCCACGACCGCCGCCGAGCACGGCGGTGTAGACCGACTCGGGTCCGAGCAGGCCCTGCACCCGGTGCAGCGCCCGGTGGGCCCGGGCGTCGGCCTCGCCCAGCTCACCCCACAGGCCCGGCTGCATGCCGGAGCACCGGACGAGCCCGTCGGGAATCAGCCGAAGCCGGTCGATCCCGGCCGTGGGCCGGACGGTCACCAGGCCCTCCGTCCGGGCGTCAGGATCGCTGAAGACACCACCATGGGCCCGCAGTCGGGTCGCGCTCCCGGTGAGCCAACCGTCGAGCTGCCACCGGACCCGATCGGCGATCCCGGCGGCGTCGAGCAGCCCGTCGTGGCGCCACACCCGGTGCAACTCCTCGCCGGCCGCCGTACGCGCCTCGATACCGAGCCGGGTCGCGGCGAGCCCGTGCGCCGCCAGGCGCTCGTGCAACCGGTCGGCCAGCGCCCGGGCGGCGAACGCGGCCATGTCGACGCGTTCCAGCGGCGGGTCATACTCCCCCGTCACCACCAGGTCCGGTGGCGGCGACCGGACGGCCAGCGGGCGATCGTCCTTGCCCGCGGCCAGCCGGTGGGCGTAGGCGGCATCGAAGCCGAACCGGGCCAACACGTCGCCGACGGGCAGGGCGGCGAAGTCGCCCAGGGTCCGGATGCCCAGCCGCCGGAGCAGGTCCACCAGCTCCGGTCGGTCCAGAGTGGATATATCCATGCCCGCCAGGAACTCCGCCGTGGCTCCGGGCGGGACGAGCTGACCGCATCGCGCGGCGAGCAGGGCGGCGAAGGGACCGTCAGCGATACCGGCCTGCGCCACCACCCCGCAGTGCAGGGCGATGTGCTCCACCAGCCGCTCGGCGGCCTGCTCCTCGCCCCCGTAGTAGCCGACCGGCCCCTTGGCCGCGACCGCGCAGACCCCGGGACGGATCACCTCCACCCCCGGCGTGAGCTCCTCGACTGCGGCCACCACCGGCTCGAACGCCCGGGCGTCCCGGGCCGGATCGTGCTCGATGACAACCAGGTGCGGACAGCGGGCCTGAGCCTCCCGCTTACGCAGCCCGCGACGCACGCCCTCCGCCCGGGCCGCCGCGGAGCAGGCGAGCACGCGATTCGCGTGCAGTACCGCCACCGGCGCGTACGTATCCACGCCGTCGATCAGCCCGGCCGCCGTCACCGGCCAGTCCGGACACCACAGCATCAGCGTCCGCACCGGCACCTCCCGCTCCTTCTCCGGGATCACCTCGCCCGTGGTCAACTCGCCCATCTTTGGTACGCGTCCGCCCGATCGGCCCGGTCACGGTAGTCATCAATGGATACATGGCTGGTTTCTGATGGCATCGGGGCACCGGACGGCCCGGGCAGCCACAGGCGGGCTCGACGGAGTCGGGTGGCGGCGCCCCGACCGGAGGCGACGACCTCCACCTCTCGGCGCCGTAGCCGGCCCACACCCGCACCCAACCCGTGCCAGGTGGCGGCGATGATCTGGAGCGCGACATCGGCACCGGGCCAGGCGCCCACGACGACGAGGACCGCCCCGCGTTGCCGGACCCGGGCCGTGATCCGGGCGGCGAGCCGGGGCGCTACCCCATTGGGGACGCCGACCGCGACGATGTCGAGCCCGTCGAGAAGCGCGCCCACCGCGTCGACCCAGTCCGGGCCGGGGTGGGGCAGCAGGGCGAGGCGCTCGATCGCCACGCCCGCCTCGGCGGCGGCGACCAACCCGAGCCGCGGCAGGCCCACCACGGCGCACCACGACCCCGTGGCGGACGCCTCGGCCAGCACCGCGAACAGCAGAGAGGTCGCGCCGGTCCCGGGAACCGACGTCCGGCCGTTGATGACGACCGTGCTCCCACGGCGCAGGCAGCCACCGGGAAGCAGCGGGCGCAGGGCGGGCACCACGGGCAGCGACTGTTCAACCGACTGGTCGACCCGGTCGCTGGCCCGCCGGACCAGCCCGGCCGCCCGCAACCTCTCCAGGGACGCCGGTGGGGCGGGGCCGTCACGTCGATCCAGCCGGGTAACTATTGATGAAGTCATTTATTCTGGTG
>JADGGF010000669.1 GCA_019690055.1 Micromonosporaceae bacterium | reverse complement strand
CCAGGACGATGGAGGCCACAGCGCCGGTCAGCCCGACGGCGGCCAGCGTCCTGACCCGCCTGCGCCGTCTGGGCACAGCCGCATCAGGGACGGGACGGTTAGACATGTGCACTCCTTGAGATGCGTCCCCTGGGCGGGGGACGGCCGAATAGGTAGCGCTATTCGAATATCCCCAGATGCCGTCGCCATGCTCCCGGGCGCGTGGGCGCGGGCGGTCCGGGTGGTGCCCAGACCTCGCGTCGCCGGACGGTCCATCGACGCATGGGTCTGTGACGTCTGAGTGTGTAACGGTTTCCGAAAGCAGTCAAGCCTGCCACGTAAACGTTTCGTTGATGATCATCAAGCTAGGCCCGTGACCTGCGCGGATGCGTACGAGGTCGCGACACCAGCGGTCGCGAGGGCGCTCGCCGCTCGGCTCGGTTGAGCTACTGCGGGGTCAGCAGGCCCCGCTGGTAGGCCGCGGCGACCGCCGACGCCCGGTCACGCACCCCCAGCTTCTCGTAGATGTGCAGCAGGTGCGTCTTGACGGTGGCCTCGCTGATGAACAGTGCTCGCGCGGCCTCGCGGTTCGTCGACCCCGCCGCCACCAGCCGCAGCACCGCCAGCTCCCGCTCGGTGAGCGCCTCGCGGGCGGGGGAGCGGACCTGACCCATGAGCCGGCCGGCCACGGAGGGCGAGAGGACGGCCTCGCCGCGGTGCGCCGCCCGCACCGCTCGGACCAGCTCGTCCCGAGGTGTGTCCTTGAGCAGGTAGCCCGTCGCGCCGGCCTCCACCGCCGGCAGCACGTCCCCGTCCGTGTCGTAGGTCGTCAGGACGAGCACTCGGACGTTCGGAGCCTGCCGCTGGAGCTCCCGGATCGCCTCGACTCCGCCCATGCGGGGCATCCGCAGATCCATGAGCACAACGTCCACTGTGGACCCATCGCCGACGCGGGCCAGCGCCTCGGCGCCGTCGGCCGCCTCGCCGACCACGGTGAGGTCGGGCTCGCCGTCGATCATGCCGCGCAGGCCGTCGCGCACGACGGGGTGGTCGTCGACGATCAGTACCCGGATCACGCCGTACCCCGATCCTCCGTCGCCCGCGTGCGCGCCGTGACCGTACGGTCAGTGTCGGCCGTGACCGTACCGTCAGTGTCGGCGGTGGCCGTACGGTCAGGGCCCGCGGGGCCGCTCACCGCACCCGCCTCGGCCGGGATCGCGGGGACGCTGGCCGACACCGCCGTGCCCTCGCCCGGCGCGCTCTCGACCGTGAACGTCCCCGACACGCGCAGGACGCGTTGTTCCATCGCCGACAGGCCGTACCCGGTACCGGCGCCCGGTCCGGGCCGGGCCCCCGGATCGAAACCCACACCGTCGTCGCGTACGTCGAGCACCACCACATCCTCCATGTAGGTCAGGGTGAGCCACGCCGTGGTCGCCTTGGCGTGCTTGCCGACGTTCGCCAGCGCCTCCTGCGCCACGCGGAACAGCGTGACCTCGAGGTCGGGCAGCAGGGCCCGCACATCCCCGGTCGCGTCGACGTGGACCGTCACATGCGTGGTCTGCGCCCACGCCCGGGCCATCTCCGCGATCGCGTCGGGCAGCCGGGCGCCGACGAGCCGCGCCGGGGCGAGCGCCTGCACCGACCGGCGCGCCTCGGCCAGGGTCTCCCGCGCCAAAGTTCGGGCGGTGTCGATGTGTCGCTGGTGCAGCCGCGGGTCACCCTCGGCCGCTTCGGCCGCCTCGAGCTGGGCGACGACCCCGGCCAGTCCCTGGGCGATCGTGTCGTGGATCTCCCGCGCCAGGCGGGCCCGCTCGTCGAGCACCCCGGCCTCCCGGGCCTGCTCCATCAACCGGGCGTGCAGGGCAGCGTTCTCGGCCAACGACTCGGCCAGCCGGCGGTTCGCCTCGTTGAGCTCGGCGATCATCTGGCGGCGCCGCTCGGATTGCTGATTGGTGAAATAGCCGAAGTAGGTGAAGCCACCACCGACGAGGGCATTGATAACCGTGAGCGCGGCGAGGCCACCGAGCTCGGCGGTGCTGAGCGAGTTCCAGGAGCCACCGAGCTGCGCGTAGGACGCCAGCACAGCCGTGCCGAGCACCCCGGCGACCGGCCAGGACCGCCGGAGGTAGGCGACTGAGTGCACGTACCCGGCGAAGGCCTGGAATCCGTAGAACGGGGAGAGGTACACCAGCAGCGCCATGAGGCCGAGCAGGCCGGCGACGTAGAGGCCGCCGCAGCGGGTCGCCAGGGATCCGTCGGTCGGTGTGCCGCCCGGCCCGGCCGGGCCGGCCGCGCCCACCCCCGGCCCCCCCCCGGGGGGCCCCCGGGGGG
>JADGGF010000668.1 GCA_019690055.1 Micromonosporaceae bacterium | reverse complement strand
GGACCGGGGGGTACCGACGACTGCGGCGAGTCCGAGGGCGGCGTGAGGGCCTGAGCAGTCCTCACGCCGCCACACCCACGTCATCGCCGCCCCGCCGGTGGCCGGACGACCGGCGCTCGTTCCCCGCGTTCGACGCCCCGGGCCGGCTCGCGCTACAGGCCCAGCTCACGCGCGATGATCAACCGCTGCACCTCGGACGTGCCCTCACCGATCTCCAGGATCTTGGCGTCGCGCCAGAACCGGGCCACCGGCGTCTCGGTCATGAAGCCGTACCCGCCGTGGATCTGGGTGGCGGCCCGCGCATTGGCCACCGCGGTCTCGCTCGCGGTGAGCTTGGCGATCGCGGCGGCGCTGGTGAAGTCGAGTCCGTGCACCGCCCGGGACGCGGCGTCGTGCCAGGCCAGCCGCGCGACGTGGGCCCGGGCCTGCATATCCGCGATCATGAAGGCGACGGCTTGAAACGACGCGATCGGGCGATCGAACGCGACCCGCCGTTTGGCGTAGGCGACCGACTCGTCGACGCAGCCCTGGGCCAGGCCGGTGGCCAGCGCGGCGATCGCCACCCGACCCTCGTCGAGAATCCTCAGGAACTGGGCCAGACCCTTGCCCCGCTCGCCGAGCAGGTTCGCCGCCGGGACACGTACGTCCACAAAGGACAGCTCGTGCGTGTCCGAGGCGCACCAGCCGACCTTGTCGTAGCTCGGCGCCACGGTCAGACCCGGAGTGTCGATGGGCACGAGGATCGTCGAGATCTCGCGGCGACCGTCGCGCTCACCGGTCACCGCCGCGACCGTCACCAGGGCCGTGATGTCGGTACCCGAGTTCGTGATGAACGCCTTCGTTCCGTTGATGACCCACTCGCCGGTCGATTCGTCCAGCACGGCCCGGGTCTGCAGGGCCGCGGCGTCACTGCCGGCCTCCGGTTCCGTCAGTCCGAAGGCGGCCAGGGCCTCACCCGAGACCAGCCGGGGCAACCAGGTCGCCTTCTGCTCCGGCGTGCCGTACCGGTAGATCGGCATGGCCCCGAGACAGACCGCGGCCTCGAGCGTGATGGCGACGCTGGAATCGACCCGGGCCAGTTCCTCGATCGCGATGCCGAGGGCCATCAGGTCGCCGCCCATCCCGCCGTACTCGGTCGGGAACGGCAGACCGAACAGGCCCATCGCCCCCATCGCGGCCACGACCTCGTACGGAAACGTGTGGTTGGCGTAGTGGCCGGCGATGACCGGCGCCACCTTCTCACGGGCGAACGTCGCAACCGTCTCGCGCAACGCCTCCTGCTCGTCGGTGAGCATTCGACCCTCCTTGCGTGGTGCCGGGGTGTTGTGTCAGGAAGGACGCCCTCCTGACGGTTTTTGCCTAGGAGGGAGTCCTTCCTGGCAAACGGACATGTCGGTCAAACGGGGGTGACGCCGTGACGGCGGCGGGAGAAATGACGGTCCTTGGTACGGGCGGCGGCGAATCGGCGGATCAGCTCGCCCCGCAGGTCCTCCGGCGACACGATCGTGTCGACGACGAGCTCGCTGGCCAGCCGAACGATGTCGATGTCCCGCTCGTACTCCTGGCGCCGGGCGGCCACGAAGGCCGCCCGCTCGGCCTCGTCGGCGATCGCCGCGATCTTGTTGGCGTAGACCGCGTTCACCGCCGCCTCGGCCCCCATCACCGCGATCTTCGCCGTGGGTAGCGCGATCGTCGCGTCGGGGGCGAAGCCGGGTCCGGCCATCGCGTAGAGCCCGGCGCCGTACGCCTTGCGCACCACCACGCAGATCTTCGGCACGGTCGCCTCGGCGACGGCGCTGATCAGCTTGGCGCCGTGCCGGATGATCCCGGCCCGCTCCACGGCGGCCCCGACCATGAACCCGGGTACGTCGGCCAGGAAGAGCAACGGCACATTGAAGGAGTCGCACAGTTGGATAAATCGCGCGGCCTTGTCGGCCGAGTCGACGAACAGCACGCCCCCCTTGTACAGCGAGTTGTTCGCCACCACGCCGATGACCTCGCCGTGCAGGCGGGCGAACCCGATGACCATTTCCTTCGCCCACCGCGCCTGGATCTCAAACCACGAGCCGTCGTCGACCAGCCCGACGATGAACCGACGCATGTCGAACGCGACCCGCTCGTTGGCCGGCACCAGCGCCCCCAGATCCACGGCGGCGGGCTCCTGCGGGGAGGCCGCGGGCGGCGCCTGTCGCCAGTTGGCTGGCAGGTACGACAGGTAGCGCCGCACGACCGCCAGCGCCTCCTCCTCGGAGGCGCAGAGGAAGTGGCCCACCCCCGACTGCTCACAGTGGACCTTGGCCCCGCCCATCTCCTCCAG
>JADGGF010000667.1 GCA_019690055.1 Micromonosporaceae bacterium | reverse complement strand
TGACCGCCTACCGGGAGGGCGGTTGGACCTTCGAGGCGCTGGCCGAGGCCTGGCCCACCACGTTCGCCGGCGCGCACCAGAGTGTGGGGGAGCGCTTCCCGGAGCTGCCGGAGGAGTTCCGCGAGCCGGCGTCCCAGCTCGATGCGGTCGGGCCGCGAACGCCCGATTCCCTGGCGAAGTGAGTTCGTGCCATGTACCAACCGGCCATCGACCTCGACGCCATTGAAGCGATAGACGTACACGTTCACATCGAGATTGACGCCCACGGTCACGCGTCGTTGCCGGATCAGCTCGTGGAGGCGGCGTCGAGGTACTTCAAGACCGACGGTCCGCGGCCGACCATCGACGCCATCGCCGAGTACTACCGGGCGCGTCGCATGGCCGCGGTCGTCTTCACGGTCGATGCGCGCACGCACCTGAACCACGAGCCGATATCGAGCATCGAGATCGCCCGGGCGGCATCGGACCACAACGACGTCCTGATCCCCTTCGGCTCGGTTGACCCGCGCACCGGTCCCGCCGCCCTGGAGCTCGCGGCGCGCCTCATCGAGGACGAAGGCGTGCGCGGATTCAAGTTCCATCCCACCGTCCAGGGGTTCGACCCCAGCGACGAGGCCTACCATCCGCTCTGGGACCTGCTACAGGCCAAGCGCGTCCCGGCCCTGTTTCACACGGGCCAGACCGGTATTGGCGCCGGGCTGCCCGGCGGCTACGGACTCCGCCTCGGGCTGTCGAACCCGATGCTGCTTGACCCGGTTGCGGCCACCTTCCCGGAGTTGCAGATCATCATGGCCCACCCGTCCGTGCCGTGGCAGGACGAGGCCCTGTCGGTGGCGACCCACAAGCAGAACACGTGGATCGACCTGTCGGGCTGGCGGCCGAAGTACTTCCCGGCGACGCTCGTGCAGTACGCGAATTCGATCCTGAAGCACCGCGTGCTCTTCGGAACAGACTTCCCGTTGCTGACTCCCGACCGTTGGCGAAGCGACGCCGAGGGCACGGGCCTCAAACCCGAGGTGATGCCGGGCATCGTGAAGGACAACGCAGCCCGCCTGCTTGGACTGGCCATCCAACGAGAGGAACCGCGATGACGCTGTCCATCACCTACGACCAGCTGCCTGACCTGGCGGGCACCGATCTCGGCTACACCGAGTATCGGACAATCACGCAGCAGCAGGTAAACCTGTTCGCCGATGCCACTGATGATCACCAATGGATTCACGTCGATCCTGAGCGGGCGAAACAAGGCCCCTTCGGCGGTCCGATCGCCCACGGATTCCTCAGTCTGTCCCTGGCCGTTCCCTTCTGGACCGAGCTGCTCGACGTCCAGGGAGTATCGATGAAGGTGAACTATGGCCTCGACAAGGTGCGCTTCCCCGCCCCCGTGGCGGTGGGGTCACGAATCCGCATGCGGGCCGTCGTCGCGGAAGTGACCCCGATACCGGGCGGTTACCAGATCGCCGTCGACCAGACGATCGAGATCGAAGGCGGGTCCAAGCCCGCCGTCGCCGCGCGGGGGATCTACCGGTTTTACGCCTGACGAATCAGCAGTTCCGCGCAGCTTGCCGGGCGGAACCTGCACATACATTCGGATGGAGGCGATGATGGCCCAGAGCGGACTGGACGCATGGCTGGCCAAGCGTCGACTCAGGTCGCCGGACAAGACGGCCCTCATCGACCACGAGGGCTCGGTCATCACGTACCGGCAGTTCGCGGATGGCGCGGACCGGGTCAGCACGGTGCTGCAGGGCTGGGGCATCCGTAAGGGTGATGCCGTGGCCTACCTGGGCGAGAACAGCCCGGAGTTCCTGCAGACGATGTTCGGGACGGTGCAGATCGGCGCCGTGTTCGTGCCGGTGAATACCAGGCTCGCGGTGCCCGAGATCGCCCATGTGTTGGCCGACAGCGGCGCCCGGGTGCTCATTCACGACCACGAGCTTGCCGAGCGAGCCGCCCAGTCCGCCGGTGTCGCGGGGACCGCTCGCGTCATCAGCACGGGCGAGGGGGCTCCGGACGCACCCGGGCTCGCGGCTCTGGTGCGGGCGGCGACCGGGGATCGCGCAAAGGTCGATGTGACGCTCAACGATCCTGCCGCCATCGTCTACACCTCCGGCACGACGGGCCGGGCCAAGGGCGCCGTCTTGAGCCACGGCAACCTTACCTGGGTGGCGATCAACTGTGTCATCGACTATGACGTCGTGTCGACCGACATCGCGCTTATGATCTCGCCACTGTTCCACGTCGCGTCACTGGGGATGGGCGCCCTCCCGGTGATATTGAAGGGCGCGACGATGGTGCTCGACAAGGGCTTCGAGCCG
>JADGGF010000046.1 GCA_019690055.1 Micromonosporaceae bacterium | reverse complement strand
GTCGTCACCGGGGGCGTGGTGGTCACCGGGGGTGTCGACGTCGGTGTCTGGGTCGGGCCGCCGGAGCACGGGCCCAGGTCCTCCCAGACCCCGCTGCCGCCGGTGCTGGGCACCTCGTTCTGCGTCCACCACCGGGCCCGCCACTGGTGACCGTTGTAGGACACGATGTTTCCACTAGTGTAGACGTTTCCATGGATGTACGCCGGGGCGGTGCAGGCCGGTCCGGTCGGCGTCCCGGTCCCGGTGGGCGTCGTCGTCGGGCTCGTCGGGGGAACGCCGCCGCGGGCGTGGTCGGCCGCGAGGGCGTAGGTCTGGCCCCCGAAGGTGAGGGTGAAGTTCGACGGACCCGAGATCGGCAGCACGTAGTTGAGCGTCACCTCGGCGAAGCCACCGGACGGAATCGTGGTCGGGATGGTCAACCGCACCCGGTGGAAGTCGCCGTCGAGGCCACCCCGGTTGTCGCCGGTGTGTCCAACCGAGACCGACGTCAACGCCCAGCCGGACTGCTGCCCCATGCCGGCCGGCGCCGAGGTCGGGTAATCGAACTCGAGCTGAGCCCCGGCCGGGATGGGCGCCCCGGTGTTGTTGGTCAGCCGCAGCTCGGGGTTGATCGGGTAGTTGTTGTCGCCCAACGCGAAGCCGCCCATCGTGACCGCGACGTCGAGCGTCTGGGCCGGCATCGTGATGTTCGCCTTGGTGGCGCCGTACGGACCGGCGGTCCGGAACTTGTCGTAGATCAGGTTGGTCAGGGTGTGGCCGAAGAAGTACTCGTTGCGGCTGCTGTTGAACGCGTAGTCGCCGGCGAGCTCCCAGATCATGATGCCGCCGATACCCTTGCTGACCACGTAGTCGGCCTTCGCCCCAATCGACTGGTCGTCCTCAATGGACAGGAAGACCCGCTTCTGCGCGTTCCACAGCCACGGGGCGACCAGGGCCGACGAGTAGTACCGGGTGTAGGTGCCGACGAGGGCGTCGGTCGGATCGTTCGCCGGGTCGAGGCCGTACGCCGCGAGGTAGCTGCCGAGCCGGCCGTCCTGCAGGTTCTTGGCGTGCCACATCGGGTTGGACCCGGCCGGCTCCTCCTGGCCGACGGCGTTCTTGTCGTGCCACAGATTGTCGATGCCGACCGCACCGTTGCCGCACGGCGACTGCGTCCCGGGTGGACAGTTGCTGGTCTTCGGCGCGGTGCCCCACAGACCGTTGGTGCCACCGGTGACGTTCTGCCAGCCCCGGGTGTAGTAGGGGACGCCGATATTGATCCGGCCGGCCGGCATGGCGCCGCGGAAGTAGTGGTACGCCCAGTCGGTGTTGAGATACCCGATGCCGCTGTAGGCGCCGTAGACCCCGGCCGCGGCCAGTTCACTGTCGTCGCCGTTGTCGTAGAGCGCCGCGTTGGGGCCGACGTACTGGTTCCAGGCGCCGTGCAGGTCGTACGACATGATGTTGACGTAGTCGAGGTACTGCAGCGTCTGGAAGGATTCCATGCCCCGCAGCAGCCAGCCGGAGGACGGCGCGGCCACGGTCAGCAGGTAGTACTTGCCATCGGCCGCGGACGCGGCGTCGAGCTTCTCTCGCAGCGTCTTCATCAGCACCTGGTAGGAGGCGTTCAGCCCGGCGCGCCGGGGATCCGCCTGGGCGAAGTCCAACGGGTTGCCGGCCTGGTTGTTCGAGGTCGGGTACTCGTAGTCGATGTCGACGCCGTCGAATCCGTACTGGCGCAGGAACGTGACCACCGAGTCGGCGAACGTGTTGATGCCGGCGGTGTTGACCGTGTTCGACGCGGTGGTGGTCATGCGGTAGAAGCCCCCGGCGTCCTGCCGCTCACCGCTGGCGTCGAAGTACCCGCCGGTCTCGGCCCAGCCACCCACCGAGATGAGCGTCTTCACCCCGGGATTGGCCTTCTTGAACTTGTTGAGCAGGTTGAAGTGCCCGGTGTAGGGGTAGGCCGGATCCATCTCGGCGCCGGGAACCCCGGGCCAGGTCATGTTCGTGGCGGGGTTGTTCGGCGCGGTGGGATCGCCGATCGAGATGCGGAACTGCGCATCGACATGGGCAAAGGCATAGTTGATGTGCGTGACCTTCGACCACGGGATGTCGCTGACGAGGTAGGCGGGCGTGCCGTCCTTGCCGTGCCGCCAACTGGTGAAGTAGCCGATGATCCGGCGGGGATGGTCGGAACCCATCTTCTCCCGCCCCGCCGTGTCGTAGACCAGGCAGTAGGGGACGTCGACACCCGGCGTCCGGTAGAGACCGTCGGGTCGACACTGCTCGTTCTGCGCCACGTCGGAGCGGGCCGGTGGGGCGACGATCAGCACGGTGAAGCCGGCCACGAGGGCCGCGACGAGAAGGCTGAGGAGGGCGGGCGTTCTGACGCGGCTCATGGCGACTCCCAGCGAATTAGTTAAGACGCCTAACAAACATCTACTTTCTTTTATACCAGCGAGAGATCGACGCAGGCAAGAGGTAGCGCGGCACTGGCAAGCCTACGATCAATGTGCACTAATCGAGGTATCAATTGGGGCGACGGCTGAAGATCGCCTTCTCGCTGGCCCCCGGCCGAGCTGTGCTCCGCAATGACCCGGCAGCGTCAACTCCGGTCTCACGCACAGGAAACCCATGACCCGGCCATCGACCAGGCGGTTGACGAAGCCGAGCGACGGTACCGCTTCATCCGGCGCTGGGAGCGACGGCCGCATTCTCCTGACCGCGGCGAACCGGCAGAATGCGGAGCATGACCTCGTACATCTCGCACACGACCGTGGACTGCGCCAACGCCTACGAACTGTCCGTCTGGTGGGCGCAGGTGCTCGGCTACGCCGAGGACCCCGACGATCCGAATGAGCCCGGGCACGAAGAATGCATGATTATCTCTCCCGATGGGCGGCACCGGATCCTCTTCATCGAGGTGCCCGACCGCAAGCAGGTGAAGAACCGCATTCACTTCGACCTACGCCCGCGAGAGGGGACGCGCGACGAGGAACTCGCCCGACTCCTCGCGGCGGGCGCGACGGTGCAGCACGATCGACGCAACCCCGACGGCACGGGTTGGGTCGTGCTCGCCGACCCGGAGGGCAACGAGTTCTGCATTCTCCGCAGCGAAACCGAGCTCGCCCGGACCAGATCAACGTGAGCCGTGAGGCCAGCGTACGGGCACGCACGCATTGATGCAGCGACCGGTGGACCGGGACGCCGACCGAGCCCCGGCGGCCGGGAGACTTACTTAAACGCAGTGGAGGTCGGCGCCCCAGTGGGTGTCAGGTCAGGGGGCGAGCCTCGCAGACGCGCCATCCACCCTCATCGACGAGGTTAAACGTCCACTGGACGGTGTCGCTGATCTCCTCGTCGAAGAACGGCCGCAGACCCAGGGTGGCCCGCACCACCGCCCGCTCCTCGTCGGCGGTGAGCACACGGATGCGATCCCAGGTCACGTTCGCCCCGGTGGGGATGGCCGCCCGGGTCCGACGGACCGCCTGCTCGGGATCCCACCCGTCGCAGATCACCACGGCCACGCGTTCGGTGTCCCCCGCGAAGACCGCAGTCAGGAACTCGTCCACGGTCTGCTCCGGGGTGAGCTGGCTGCGCCCCGACCACTCGCGGTAGACGTAGGCGCCGCCGACAGTGAGGGCCGCGAGGATGCCCAGGATCGCGAAGATGACCGGGGCTTTGCTCCGAGAGCGCGTTGGCGTCACGCCCGAAGGGTAGCCGGACCATGCCCGCCCGTCGCCAGCCACTACGGGTCGACTTTGCCGGGACGACCAGCGACCCCGGGTGGGCCGAAGGGCCGGCCAGCGCCGCTGTGCTCCGCGCTGCCTCTGATACCGGACTGGACGCGTCAACAAATGCTGGCTGTCCGCCCGGACGAGACGGGCCATCCGCCGAGCCGACGACAGAACCGTCAGTCGGCCCGCAGGTAGTCCTCGAGGATCTCGTCGACCACCCGGGCGAGCGCGTCCCGGGTCAACAGCGACGTGCCGGCCTGCCGCGCCGCCCAGGCCGTCCAGGCCCGCACGACCGCGGCCACCTCCGCCGGCGACCCGGCCGCAGCGGCGTCCGGCGGCGCTCCCACGGATTCCGCCGACACGGAGTCGGCCCCGTCGGGCTTCGCCCGCAGCGCCGCGGGCAGCCAGTCGAGGAACCCCTCGACCCGCCCCGGGCTGACCCGCAGCAGGTCGGCCGGATCGATGCGGGCCGCGAACTCCAGTAGCAGGCCCGCGAGCCCGGCCACCCGCATGGGCGGGATCGTGGACAACGACCCTGCCTCGGGGCTGCGACAGAACTCGGCGATGATCGCCGCTCGCTGGTCGGCCGCCCCGGCCCCCGACCACGCCGACCCGGCCGCCGATCCCGGCGGGGCCGGCCACGCCGGGCTCTGCACCAGCTCCAGGCTGGAGACCGGAAGCGCCCTCACCCGCGCCAGGGCGAGCGCCCGCAACGGCGCGAATGTCGGTGCCACCGGGACGTCCGGGACGTGATCGGTGCGGGCCAACGCCTGCTCCAGCACCGCGCCCGCCCAGCCCGGCTCGACCCGCCGGAACTCGTCCTTGGCATGGTCGGCGCCCACGCGCAGCTCCAGCTCGGCGGCGTCGACGTCGTCCACCAGCGACACATCGACGGCCGCTCCCTGCGCGATCCGGTCTATGTGCACCGCGATGCCGTGGCGGGGCGCCGTGCGCAGGTCCGGGCCGTACCCGTACTCGCACAGCACCGTCGCGTGGTCGCCGAACGCGTCCTCGACGACCCAGCACCGCCCGACGACCACCTCGCCCACGGGCGGGTCCCACGGGGCGGCCGGCCACGGCCGTACGGCCAGCGCGGCCGCGGCGGCCTGCCGAACCTCGCGGATGGTGGCCATGACGGCGAGCACCCGCAGCAGGTTGGCCGCCGCGGGGTGGGTCTGCTGCCGAGCGAAGTCGACCAGACCCCGGCCGAACGCCTCCTCGGTCCCGCCGTTGCGCTCGGGGTCGCTGGCCCAGATCACCCCGAGCACCCGGCTCACCGCGACCTCGGCCCGGAGCTGGTCGGTATCCGTGAGCGCCCCCGTAAGCGCCTGCAGGATCTGCCGGAAGTAGCGCCGCTCCGGCCGCAGCTCGATCTCGAAAAGCGGCTCCTGCACCGCCGGCGGACCGCTGCGGCGACCCCGGAACACCCCGACGTGCCACCGGGGCATGCGCGAACGGGTGAGCAGGGACCGCGCGGCCACGCCGCGAGCGTAGACCGTGCCGCAGCCTGACCGGGCGTGACGCGCCACAGGCCCGCGTTACAGACAGATAGCGACTCACAGATGGGCGACCGGTCCGGCCGACCGCCGGTCGACTACGGGGAATCCAGGCGGGGACGCAGCGCCAGCAGGCGCAGCGCCAAGTGGGCGGCCCGTACGCCGGCCTCGGAGAGGCGCAACCGCGTGCTGAACCCGGGGCCCCGCCCCTCATCGACCAGCGCCCACAGCCGGCAGCGGCGCAGCAGGTCCCACACGGCCCGCGTCACGTCGAGATCGTCGGGTGGTGATCCGTCGCCGGTCTCCCGCCAGCCGGAGTCGGCGAGCACCCCGGCCACCTCCGTGACCAGCTCCCGCTCCTCGACCATCCCGTTCGAGCGCAGCAGCAACAGGAGCGCCGCCTCCTGGGCCGCCGCCTCGAACTCACTCTCGTCGATGAGCAGCGACATCGCCATGGTCCACTGGGCCAGGGAATCGCCGAGCACCGCCCGTCCTCGGGTACCGAGCAGCAGGCGCCGCCCCGACCGACGGACGGCGCCGGCCCGGTGCAGGATGGCCCGCAGCTCGGACAGCTGCCAGATGTCGGACTCGGAGCGCGGTGGCCGATCGCGCGGATCCCACCAGGCGAACCGCTCCGACGCCTCCAACACCACCCGCCGGGCCAGGTTGCCCGTGACCGTCAGCGGGACACCGGGATCGTCGCCGGGCCGGCCGGCCGCGAGTTCGAGCAGCCACTGAATGGGGGAGATGCGTTCGGCCACGTCGCGCGGCGGGGTGGGCTCGACCAGGAGGTCGGGCAGGATCGTGTCGGCGAGCGCCCGCCGCTGCGTCCCCCCGATGTCCGCCCAGGTGGCCAGGCGCTCGGCCCGCACCCGGTCGAGCAGCGTCCCCTCGGGGCGGGGCATGGTGAGCTGGTGCCGCGCCAGCCGCTGCTGGGTCATCCGCCATCCGCGGCTGCCCGGACGCAACTCGCCGGTGGCGAGCGCGAGCTCCAGGGTGACCGCGATGCGCTGGTACGCGTCCGCCTCGACCGGACCCATCAGCTCGCCCCACTCGAGCTCGGGCAGGTCCGGCGGCAGCACCCCGGACGCGTCCATCGCCCTGGCCGCCGCCCGCATCCCGGCCGTGCTGCCCTGCTCCTCGTAGGTGCGCAGCACCTCCTTCGTCTGCGTCGATCCCGCCACGGCGGCGTACCGGTGCATCTCGGCCAGATCGAAGAAGCTCTGCAACGCGGCCGCGGTGAGCTGCGGCTCGGGTCCATTCGGCAGCTGGTACCACAGGTACGCCTGCAGACCGTGTTGGGTGAGGTCCGCCAGGCCAGCCTCGCCCCGCTCCTCGGCGGCGAGCGTGGCGCCGAGCAGCTCACCCAGCGCGCGCTCCGCCCGCCGCGCCGCCGCCGGGTCCGTGCGGCGCAGCCGGGCCAGCGTGCGGGGAACGATCTCGTCGGTCACGTTCGCCCCGAGCCACGCGCCGGTACGCGGAGGGGCAGGCTCAGCTCCATGCGCACACCGTAGCGACAACCCCCGACCGATCGCGCACCCTGCCCCGGCGTGCTGGAAACCCGGGCGTGGCGCGGTTGCGCCGCCTGCCCAGGGGGCGACGCTCTGGGCATCGACGGCGCCCGGAGCCGCCTCGGTGGTCACCGTCTGGGCGCCCGCAGCGACCTGGCCCGGCGACGGTTCCCACCCGGGCCAGCGACGGACCGGTAGCCTGCCCTCGTGGCGGATCCGGTCCCGCGCTCGGTGTCGGGAGCGCACATGGCTCAGGCGGTCGCCTGGCATCGGCAGGTGGCGGCCATGGTGGAGGCGGCTGACCGGGCGGGTGTCGCCGCCGAGGAGCTGCCCGGTCTTCGGCAGCGCATCGCGGCGCAGGCCGGCCGGCTCACCCAGGCCGCGACCCAGACCGGCGGTCCGCTGCCGGCGCTGGTTCCGACGCCCGCCGAGATCGCCATCGCGGCTCAGGCGTTCGGCGACCTCTCCGCCGGGCCGGTCGCCCGCGCGCTGCGCACGATCGACACCACCCTGACCGCCGTGGACGCGGCCGTCGAGGGCCGGGCGCCCGGGTCCGGCGAGGTCGGCCCGCTGGTCGGGGCCGGTGGCTCGCTCGGCATCCCCACTCAGTCCTCGGCCGCCCCGAGCACACCAGCCGGCACCACCTCCGCGAGCGCTACCCCGAGCGGCGCGGCCCCGCCGGCCGGCGTCGCTGGGGCCGGCCGCGGGGTACGCCTGCGCAACGCCGCCGTCTACGGGGCGTACTCCGTGCCGGTGCTCGTCGTGCAGGCATACCTGTTCCTGCTGCTCGACGAGATGGCCAGCCTGCCGATGGCCGCGCCGCTGTGCCTGCTCGTCCTGCCCGCGCTCGCGTTCCTCGCCGGCTACCTCACGATCGGCACGCTCTTCCCGGCGCCGCCCGGGCAGACGGTCAACCGGACCCCTCGGCTCGGCATCGTGGTCTGCATGATTCCCAATGCCGTGCTGTGCGCCGGCTTCCTGGCCCTGTTCGTCCGCAACGTCGTCGGGTAGGACACGCGCCGAGGACGCCCGCCCGGCGGCCAACCGGAAGCCCGGCCGGCGACCAACGCCCCGGGTCAGGCGGCGGTGTGCCGCGGCAGGGCGAGCAGGCTCATCGCCTCCGCCCGGGTCCGGGCGTCGCTCTGCAGGACGCCGCGCACCGCCGAGGTGACCGTCCGGGACCCGGGTTTGCGGATGCCCCGCACGGCCATGCACATGTGCTCGCAGTCGATCACCACGATCACGCCGCGCGGCTGCAGCTTCGCCATCAGCGTGTCCGCGATCTGCGTGGTGAGCCGCTCCTGCACCTGGGGCCGCCGGGCGTAGACCTCGACGAGTCGGGCGATCTTCGACAGGCCGGTGATCCGCCCGTCGGGGCCGGGGATGTAGCCGATGTGGGCCACCCCCGAGAACGGCAACAGATGGTGCTCGCAGCTGGACATCACCTCGATGTCGCGGACGAGCACCAACTCCTGGTGGCCGGCCTCGAACGTGGTGGTGAGCACCCGCTCGGGATCGACCCGCAGGCCCGCGTAGAGCTCGGCGTAGGCCCGGGCCACCCGGGCCGGGGTCTGCCGCAGGCCCTCCCGGTCCGGGTCCTCACCGACCGCGATGAGGATCTCCCGGACCGCGCGGGCGATGCGGTCGAGGTCGACCGTACGCTCCAGCGGCCCGCCCGCCAGCCGCCCGTTGACCAGGCGCGCCGCTACGTAGTCGAGATCGTTGATGTCATCATCATCAATGCCACCAACGAAGGTCTCCTCGGCGGGAGCGTCAGGAGCCATTGCTCTCCGACGTGGCGCCGGTGTGCGCCTGCACCCCGTCCGCCTCGGCCTGGGCCTTGAGCGCCTCCCGCTCGGCCGGCGTCAGCACGGGCGGCCGGTCGGAGGGCTGCCGCTTGCCGAAGCCGTTGAAGGGGGCCATCGGCCGACGCTTCTGCACCCGGGCGCAGAGCCGGGCCAGGTCGGCCTGCGAGATGGTCTCCTTCTCCATCAGCTCCAGCACGATGTTGTCCAGCACGTCCCGGTACTCGACCAGGATCTCCCAGGCCTCGTCGTGCGCCAGCTCGATGAGGTTGCGCACCTCGGCGTCGATCTCGGCCGCGATGGCGTCGGAGTAGTCCTTCTGGTGGCCCATGGTCCGCCCCAGGAACGGCTCGTCCTGGGTGCTGCCGTACTTCACGGCGCCGAGCTTGGCGCTCATGCCGTACTGGGTGACCATGGCCCGGGCGATCGCCGACGCCTTCTCGATGTCGTTGCCCGCGCCGGTGGTCGGCTCGTGGAACACCAGCTCCTCGGCCGCCCGACCACCCAGGGCGTACGCCAGCGTGTCGATCATCTCGCCGCGGGTCTGGGTGTACTTGTCCTCGGTGGGCAGCACCAGCGTGTGTCCCAGCGAGCGTCCGCGCGACAGGATCGTGACCTTGTGGACGGGCGCGAGCTGCGGCATCGCCCACGCGACCAGGGCGTGCCCGGCCTCGTGGTACGCCGTGATCTTCTTCTCCTTGTCGCTCATCACCCGACTGCGCCGCTCGGGGCCGGCGATCACGCGGTCGATCGCCTCCTCGAGGAACTCATTGGTGATCGCGCGCTTGTCGTTACGGGCGGTCAGCAACGCGGCCTCGTTGATCACGTTGGCCAGGTCCGCGCCGGAGAAGCCCGGCGTCCGCCGGGCCACCGCGTCCAGGTCGACGTCGGGCGCGAACGGCTTGCCCTTCGCATGCACCCGCAGGATCGCCTTACGCCCCTCCATGTCCGGCGCGTCCACGGCGATCTGGCGGTCGAACCGGCCCGGGCGCAGCAGCGCCGGGTCGAGGATGTCCGGCCGGTTGGTCGCGGCAATGAGGATCACACCGCCCTTGGTGTCGAAGCCGTCCATCTCGACGAGCAGCTGGTTGAGCGTCTGCTCCCGCTCGTCGTGGCCGCCACCGAGACCCGCGCCCCGGTGCCGCCCCACGGCGTCGATCTCGTCGACGAACACGATCGCCGGCGCGTTGGCCTTCGCCTGCTCGAACAGGTCGCGAACCCGGCTGGCCCCGACGCCGACGAACATCTCCACGAAATCCGAACCGCTGATGGAGTAGAACGGCACGCCCGCCTCGCCCGCGACCGCCCGGGCGAGCAGCGTCTTGCCCGTGCCCGGAGGCCCGTAGAGCAGCACACCCTTCGGGATCTTCGCGCCCAGCGCCTGGTACTTGGCCGGGTTCTGCAGGAAGTCCTTGATCTCGTGCAGCTCCTGGACGGCCTCGTCGGCCCCGGCCACGTCGGCGAACGTCGTCTTCGGGGTGTCCTTAGCCACCAGCTTGGCCTTGGACTTGCCGAAGTTGAGCACCCGGCTGCCGCCACCCTGCATCTGGGACATGAACAGCAGCAGCAGGATCACCAGAATCGCGATCGGCAGCAGGTTGAGCAGGAAGCTCAGCCAGACGCTGTCCCGCGTGTACTTGATGTCGAACTCGGCCAGCCGGCCCTGCTCCTGCAGGTCGCGCAGCTCACTGAGCACCGCCGCGTTCGACCCGGTGGGCACGTTGGCCTCAATGTGGTCGGTCGGCCGGCCGTCCACGGTGATCTCTCGCCGCAGCTCGAGCTGGAGGTTCTGCTCGCGGTCCTGGAACACGACCGCGCTGGCGTTTCCGTTGGCCAGCTCAGCCAGGGCGACCGATGTGTCCACCTTGGTATAGTCCGAGCCCCCGGCGAATCGGCTGGACAGCCCGATCGCGGCGAGGATCACGATGATGATCCACACCGAGGGACGACGGAAGATGCCTCGGATACGTTCCATGCGATGTCGAGCGCTACCGCGCCCAGCCTCCCGGTCAACGTGCGGTCATGGGGCCACCGGACTTACCCGGCACCCGGTACGGATCGGACGCCCCGGGGGCGCCCGGTCATTCGACGGTACACCGTACGTTCGGCGGCGCTCGCGTCACGGACGCGTGTAGACCGCGGGCTTGAGCACACCGATGTACGGCACCTCACGGTAGCGCTCCGCGTAGTCCAGCCCATACCCCACAACGAAGTCGTTGGGAATATCAAACCCGACATAATGGACAGGAACCTCGACCGTGAGCGCCTCCGGCTTGCGCAGCAGCGCCACGACCCGCACCGACGCGGGGTTGCGGCTGCCGAGGTACCGCAGCAGCCAGGACAACGTGAGACCGGAGTCCACGATGTCCTCCACCACGATCACGTGCTGGTCGGCGATGTCCCGGTCGAGGTCCTTGAGGATGCGCACCACTCCGGATGAGGTGACCGCCTGGCCGTAGGACGAGACCGCCATGAACTCGACCTCGACCTGCACGTGCCGCCCGAGCGCCCGGGCAAAGTCGGCCATGAAGACGAAGGCGCCCTTGAGGACGCCGACGAGCAGCAACCGCTGACCGCGGTGATCGGCCGCGACGCTGGCGGCGAGCTCCTCGACCCGTTGCCGCAGACGCGTTTCGCTCACCACCACGCGCTCGATGTCCCCGGCGTACCAACCCTCGCCGGGCACGGCCCCGTCATCCGATCCAGCCCCGTGATATGGCCCAGTCCCGTGGTCTGGCCCGGCCCCGCCGTTCACCGCGGCCACCTCGACCCGGGAACCACCGTCAACCATCACACCTGCCCACTCATCGCGCCTGCCCGCCCATCACTGACCCGTCCGGGGCCTCGCCCGGCTGGGCAGTAACAGCCTGCCCTATGCCCCGCGCCACGATCAGCGCGCCCTCCCGGCGAACCACCGGGATACCGCCCGGCAGGCTGACCGGCCCCTGGCCGCGCCAGTCGGTGACCAGGGCGTCGAGGGCGGCGACGTGCCGGTGGGAGAGGGCCGAGCCGGGTGCGCCGACGGCGGCCGCCCACCGCAGCAGCACCCGGGTGCGGATGGCCTCGGGCAACCGCGCCAGCACGGCCACCGACAGCCCACCGTGACCGGCCTGCCGCGCTCGCCGCAGGGCGCGCCGGGCGACCCGGTCGAGCACGGCGGTGTCCGCGGCGACCAGCCGGGCGGTGCGCGCCAGGTTGTCCACCACCGCGGGACCGAGGTGCTCGACCAGCAGCGCCAGCAACGCCCGGGCGCTGGTGCGGCGGAAGGCGGGATCGACGTTGTGCGGGTCGTGCCAGACCGGCAGCCCCTCGGCGCGGCAGGCGGACCGGGTCTGCTCGCGGGACACGCCCAGCAGCGGACGCAGGAACACCACCCCGTGCCGCACCCGGTGCACCGGCATGCCCGACAGTCCCCGCGGCCCGGCCCCGCGTACGAGCGCCAGCAGGACCGTCTCCGCCTGGTCGTCGCGGGTGTGGCCGAGCAGGACCGCACTCGCGCGGTGGGCGCGGGCCGCCGCGGCGAGGGCTTCGTAGCGCGCCTCGCGCGCCGCCGCCTCCGGCCCGCCCGCCCGACCGGCGACCGACACCGTCTGGACCTCCACGGGCGTGAAGCCGGCCTCGCTGGCCCAGGTCGCCACCGTCTGCGCCCGGTCGGCGGAGCCCGGCTGGAGCTGGTGGTCGACAGTCACCAGGCCGACCCGCAGGCCGAGCCGGGGGAGCACGAACCGGGCGGCGGCGGCGAGTGCCATCGAGTCGGGGCCGCCGGAGCACGCCACGAGCACCAGCGGCGACCCACGCGCGCCCGTCGGGTCGGCCGGGACACCCGCGAGCGCCGGCGGGGTCAGCCGCGGGACGATCCCGCGCACCGCCGACCGTACGGCCGCCACCGCCGGATCGAGGGCGGCCATCGGTCAGCCGTTCGGCTCGTCGGCTTTGTTCGCAGATTCCGCTCCGGCACGCTGCGCGGAATTGTTCGCAGATTCCGCTCCGGCAGGCTGCGCGGAATTGCTTGCAGATTCCGCTCCGGGAGGCTGCGCGGAATTGCCAGACGGTGCAGCGGGCGGGGTCGGGGTCTCCGCGGACACGCCGACCCGGGTGATCCACGCCTCGGGATCGGCGAGCTCGTGGGGCAACGGGAGGGTGAGCGGCGACTCCCACACCCGGTTGAAGCCCGCCATCCCGACCCGGGTCACCACCTGGTGCACGAACTGTCGCCCCTCGGCGTACTGGCGTAGCTTCGCGTCCACGCCGAGCAACCGACGGATGAGCTTCTCGATCGGATGGCCGCCCTCCCGGCGCCGGTTGAACCGCGCTCGGATCTGGGCCACGGTCGGCACGACCCGGGGCCCGACGCCGTCCATGACGAACTCGGCGTGCCCCTCCAGCAACGTCATCAGCGCGGTGATCCGGTCCAGCACGACCCGCTGGGCCGGGGTCTGCACGAGGTCGAGCACCGACCGCTGGTTGCTCGGATCGCGCACCGCATCGACCAGATCCCGCAGCGCCCGACGCAGCCGCTCGGCGATCTCCTCGCCCGAGCCACCCGCGTCGACGAACGCCGCCACCTCGGCGAGAAAGTGCGCGCGCAGCCAGGGCACCGCGGTGAACTGGGTCCGGTGGGTGGCCTCGTGCAGGCACACCCAGAGCCGGAAGTCACGGGGGTTGGCCCCGATCCGACGCTCGACGTCGACGATGTTGGGCGCCACCAGCAGCAACTGCCCGGGGTCGCTGGCGAACACCTCGTACTGACCCAGCACGCGGCCGGAGAGATAGGCGAGCACGGTCCCCGCCTGCACCCCGGTGAGCCGGGAACCCACCGCGTCGGCGAGGGGTCCGGGCTCCCGCCCGCGCGTGGCCCGCATGAGCAGCGGGGCGACCACGGCCCGCAGCCCCACAATGTTGGCGGAGGCCCAGGCCCGGCGGTCCACCACCCGTACGGGGGCCGGCGGGCCGCTGGGGCGCAGGCCGGTGAACGCCTCGACGTGGTCGGCCGCCTCGCCCGCGAGCCGGCGCAGCTGCTCGACAACCTCGGTCGCCTCGGCCACGGTCACCCGCGGGCCGGACTTGCCCAGGGCTCCGGCGGTCGCCTCGGCGAGACCCCAATCGATGAACCGCCGACTCGCGGTCGCGGGGCCCGCGTGCTCGTCGTGCTCGCGGCCGAACTGCGCCATGCTGGCTACCGTACCCGCGCTGACCTAACGGACACTCACGCCGGCGTTTACCTACACCCGCACCGGCTGAGCTGGGCGGCGATGCGGTCCAGCGCGCTCTCGGCGGCCCACTTGTTGTCCGTCGCGTCCGCGACCACCGCGAAGACGAGCGCCCGGCCGTCCGCATCGACCACGTAGCCGGCGAGCGCGTTGACGTGGTTGAGCGTTCCCGTCTTCGCCCGCACCACGCCGAGGCCCGCGCCGCTCCGTTCGCCGAGCGTGCCGGAGTACCCGGCGACCGGCAGGCCGGACAGCAGAACGCGCAACTGGGGATGCTCCGGCGAAATGGCCTGGTGCAGGACAGCCACGAGCTGGTTCGTGGTGACGCGGTTCGCGTCGGACAGGCCGCTGCCATCGACGAGCCCGCCCCCGGCCGGCACGGGCACCTGGAGCTCGGCGAGCACGGTCCGCGTCGCCTGCGCCGCCCCGTCGAAGCTCGCCGGCAGGCCCTTGGCCACCGCGACCTGACGGGCCAGCATTTCGGCGATGACGTTGTCGCTGTCGAGCAGCATCATCTCGACGATGCGCGCGATCGGTGGTGAGAGAACCTCGCCGAGCACCTGGGCGTTCGCCGGCGCGGTGGTTCGCCCGACCTGGTCCGGCGACACGCCCAGCGCCTGGGCGAACAGCCGCGCCGCCGCCATGTCGGGCTCCGCGTGGCGTGGCGCGTTGCTACGCCGGTCGGTCGGGTTCACCCGGGCGCCGTCGGTCATCAGGGCGGTGATGTTCGAGATCACACCCCCGGCCACGTCAGGCTCGAACCAGGTGGGATGCGTGGTCGGCCCCGAGAACAGCGACGTGTCGACCAGAACCCGGGTCGGCGTACGGCTTCCCAGGGCCTCGCGCACCTGCTTGGCGAGCTCGTCCAGCCGGGCGGCCCCGGGGTAGGCGGACACCTCGCCCACGGCCAGCGTGGGGTCGCCGCCCCCGACGATCACCACCTCACCCGGGTTCGCCCCGGCCACCACCCGGGTGGGGATGCGGTAGTTGGGCCCGCGGGTGTGCAGGACCGCGGCCGCGGTCAGCAACTTGGCCGCCGAGGCCGGGGTCATCGCCGCGTCGCCGCCGCGTTCCCACAGCACCTCGCCGGTCAGGGCATCGGCCACGGTACCGGCCACGCTCGTCCCCAGACCGGCGTCGGCGAAGAGCGGAGCCAGCGCGGCCTCCAGCCCGGTTCGGCTCGGCACGGCGGCGGCGTCGCCGATCGGGTCGGGGACCGATGCCCGGTGACCCATGTCGACGCCGGCGTGGTAGGCGACCGTGCCGTCCGGGGCGATCGCCCCCGTGATGGCGGCGCTGCCGGCCCCGAGCGCGATCGCCGCCACCACGGCGACCGCCCAGTGCCACCAGGGGCGACGGGCGGGCTCGCGGTCGTACTGGTAGTCGTCGTACTCGTCCCGGCTGGGGCGCCGCTGCGGCTGACGGGCCCGCGCGGGTGGCGGTGACCACGCGGGGGC
>JADGGF010000666.1 GCA_019690055.1 Micromonosporaceae bacterium | reverse complement strand
CGCAGCCGCGCGTACGTGGCGGCGTCGAACACGGCGGCCGCGCTGGTCGCGCGGTCGCCCTCGAAGTTGACGTACCCCCGGCCCAGACCGTGCGGGGCGAGCTGCGCGACGGCGGCACGGGTCCACGCGCGGTGATGGTCGTCCTCGGCGGGGTCGACCCACTGGCTGCCGTACGTGACCAGCAGAGAGGCGGCGCGGAATGGTACGCACGAGGCGACCGGGACCTCGGCGGTCGCTCCGCCCAGCTGAAACAGGGCGATGAGGCTGGCGGGGGCCGTCAGTTCCTGCGCGTGCGCGAGCAGGCGCTCGGCGAGATCCTCGCTGACCGTCGCGACGTACTGGGACGACCAGTAGTAGCGGCGCCCCGTGGGGTTGGCGGCGTCGATGGCCGCCTGGTGGCCCAGAAACGGTTGCACGGCAATCGTGTCGACGCAGGGGGTGGCCAGCCGGCGGAGCGGGGCGATCGCGTCGAGGGCGGCCTCCGGCTCGCCCGCGGACACGACGCCGATCATGATGACCGGCTGGCCGACCACGTCCGGTGGTATCCAGGGCAGCGGCGAGGCCAGCCGCAGAAACGCGATGGTGGTCACCGAACGAGGGCTTTCGATCTGATACTCGAACAGCCGGCGAAGCACCGCTCGGTGGTTACGGTCGTACACGACAAAGCCGGCGACGACCGCCGGGGAAATCCGGTGAGTACGGAAGCGGAACCGGGTGACGACGCCGAAGTTGCCCCCACCGCCGCGCAGCGCCCAGAGCAACTCCGGGTCGGTCCGGTCATCGGCGAGCAGACGGGTGCCATCGGCGGTTACCATCTCGACGCCCGTCAGGCTGTCGCAGGTGAGGCCGAACCGCCGCATCGTCCAGCCGACTCCGCCACCGAGCGTCAGCCCCCCGATGCCGGTGTCGGTGACGATGCCGGAGGGGACCAGCAGTCCCGCGTCGAGCGTGACCCGATCGAGGTCGCCGAGCCGGGCGCCGCCGTCCACCAGCACTGATGGGGTGCCGGCCTCACCCAAATCGTCGGCAACGGCAACGCCGCGCATCGCGGAGAGATCGATCACGAGGCCGCCGTCGCACAGGCTGTGCCCGGCGACGTGGTGCCCACCGCCACGAACCGCCACCGGGAGACCCTCGCGGCGCGCGAACCGAAGCGCCGCCGCCACATCGGCAGCGTCGCGGCAGGTGGCGATCACCGCTGGCCGCCGGTCGACCTGGCCGTTCCAGATCGCCCGGGCCGCCTCGTAGCCGGCATCGGCGGGCGTGGTGACGGTGCCCGTGAATCCCTCGATCAGCTGGTCCGACCGGCGGGAGGGTGCGAGAGCATCCATGGCTGGCCACGGTAGGCATGGCCGGCGATCGCTGGAAGTTCGAATGTCGAACCGCGAGCGGCCGGCCCAGCGGGCACAATGGCCGCGTGCGCAGCTACGGACAGTACTGCCCCGTCGCCAAGGCGGCCGAGCTGCTCGGCGACCGCTGGACGCTGCTGATCATCCGGGAGATGCTGTACGGTCCGCTCGGCTTCACCGCCGTCGAGCGGGGCCTGCCCGGCATCTCCCGGTCAGTACTGTCCAGTCGGCTCCGGCGGCTCCAGCGAGACGGGATCATCGAACGGCAGCCCGACGGGCGGTACCGGTTCACCACGGCCGGCGAGGCGCTGCGGCCGGTGGTCCACGCGCTCGGCGAGTGGGTCGCCCGCTGGGTACTCAGCGCTCCGGCGCCGAGCGAGCTCGACCCCGAACTGCTGATGCTGTTCATCTCCCGGCACGTGAACCGGGACGCGCTGCCACCCGGCCGTACCGTGATCCAGTTCGAGTTCCCCGGCGCCCCGGCCCGCCGGATCTGGATGACGTTGGAGCCGGATGACGTGTCGGTCTGCCTGAACGACCCGTGCCTGCCGATCGATCTCTTCGTGACCAGCAGCGTGAGCGACCTGTTCGAGGTGTACATGGGTCGGAGGACGCTGGCCGCGGCACTGGCCGAGGGCCGCGTTCGGCTCGACGGCGCCCGCGCGGCGGTGCGCGGATTCCACCGCTGGATGCAGTGGAGCAGTTTCGCCAATGCCGCTCGGGCGGGCGCGGCGACAGGCCGGCATCGGGCGACCCATCGCGCCGGGCAAGGCGCGCCGCCACCGACCGGGTGGCGGTGACGTCATGACGCTGTACGAAGCGCTGAGCCTGCTGATCTCGGCCATCGGCACCCTCGGCACCGTCTACATTGGGCTACGGCAGCTTCGCCAGGCTCCGGCGCCCAAGCCGTCCGTCCCGGTCGGCGCACCATACCCAGCCACCCTGCCGCACCCCGCCGAACCGCCCGCCCCGCCGGGGCCGTAC
>JADGGF010000665.1 GCA_019690055.1 Micromonosporaceae bacterium | reverse complement strand
GGTCCGGCGTCGCCCACCGGCGCCGTCGGGCCCACCAGCCCGTCCAGCAGCGGCCCGTCCAGCAGCGGCCCGTCTGGCCCGGTCCCGCCGCGCGGGGTTCCGCCCACCGACGGAGAGGCACCGGAGATCCCGCCGTGGGACCGGCGACCGTTGCTGGTGGTGATCGCCTCGGCCGTAGTGCTCGTGCTCATCGGCATCCTCTCCGGCGTGGTGACGGCGGCCCTCGCGTCGACCCCGCTGGCCTCCTGGAACGACGGGGAATCGGCCGAACCAAACCCCGGGTCGGTGCCCAGCGCCGACCCGTCACCGGAAGCGCCGGCGGCGACCGAGACGATCACGCTCTCCGGGGTTGGTGACGTGATCATGGGTAGCGTCAACCTCGGTGTGCCGCCCAACGAGGGCGCCGGGTTCTTCGACGGGGTTCGGGACGCGCTCGCGGCCGACCTGGTCATGGGCAACCTCGACCAGACCCTGTCCGACCCGACCGGCTTCGAGAAGTGCGACCCGGGCGCCACGGACTGCTTCCAGCTGTCGCTGCCGCCCTCCTACGCCAGCATGTTGCGCGACGGTGGCTTCGGCCTGATGAGCGTGGCCAACAACCACACGTACGACATGGGCCAGCCGGGCTACGCCAACACCCGGGCCGCGCTGGAATCGGTGGGCATCGCCGTCACCGGAGGCGTTGACGAAATTACCTACGTCACCGTGAAGGACGTCCGGGTCGCCGTCCTCGGGTTCTCGGTCTACAGCTACACCGCCAACCTCAACGACATCGAGGGTGCGGCCGACCTGGTGCGGCAGGCCGCCGCCGAGGCCGACCTGGTCGTGGTGCAGATGCAGGGTGGCGCCGAGGGCTCGGACCGCACTCACGTCCCGCCGGCTGGGGAGCACGAGTCGTTCGGCGGCGAGGACCGGGGCGACCTGCGCGGGTTCGCCCACGCGGTCGTCGACGCCGGGGCGGACATCGTGTTCGGGCACGGTCCCCACGTCATGCGTGGCATGGAGTTCTACGAGGGCCGCTTGATCGCCTACAGCCTCGGCAACTTCTGCGGCTACGCGGTGCTCTCGTCCTCGGGTTGGTCGGGGGTCGGCGGCATCCTCAAGGTGACTCTGACGCGCGACGGCTCCTGGGTATCGGGGGAGCTGATCGCGACCGAGATGGTCAACCGCGGCCTACCCGCCCTGGACGAGGGGCGGCGCGCCCTGGCCTTCGTCGATGAGCTCTCGGCCGCGGACTTCGGGGCCGCCGCCGCCCGCATCGACCACACCACCGGCGCCATTACCGCTCCGTAGCGGGCGCCCGCACGGCACCGCCGCGTCCACTCATCGTTCCCGGGCGGCACACCGGCCGGCGGCCGCTGAACCGGCGGTGCCCCCGGCCTCCGGCCCCGACGGCGTGCGCGCGCCGCCGTACGCACCCAACGGCGGCCTCGCCGGTGACCGCCATGTCGGCGGTCCGGAGTAGGTTGGGCGCGTGCAGGAGACGGAGATCGCCCGCCGGCGCCGGGTCAAGCGAATGGCTCGCTTGCTCGCCACGACGCACCCCGACGCGCACTGCGAGCTCAACTACCGCACGCCGCTGGAGCTGGCGGTGGCCACGATCCTGTCCGCCCAGTGCACCGACCAGACGGTCAACAAGGTCACCCCGGCGCTGTTCGCCAGGTACCCGACGGCCGCGGACTACGCGGCGGCCGACCGCATCGAGCTTGAAGAGATCATCAAGCCGACCGGCTTCTACCGCAACAAGGCCAGCTCGCTCATCCGCCTCGGCCAGGTGCTGGTCGAGCAGTACGACGGCGAGCTGCCCCGCACGATGGAGGATCTTGACGGCCTGCCGGGCATCGGGCGCAAGACGGCCAACGTCATCCTCGGCAACGCCTTCGGGGTTCCCGGGATCACCGTGGACACCCACTTTCAGCGCCTGGTCGGTCGATGGCGGTGGACCGACGCGACCGATCCGGTGAAGATCGAGCACGAGGTCGGCGCGCTCATTGAGCGTCGCGAGTGGACGATGCTCTCCCACCGGGTGATCTTCCACGGACGACGGGTCTGCCACGCCCGCAAGCCGGCGTGCGGCGCCTGCACGCTGGCCCGCGACTGCCCCGCGTTCGGCACCGGTCCGACCGATCGGGAGACAGCGGCGGCTCTGGTCAAGGGACCGCGGGCCGACGAGCTGGTCGCGATGGCCGCGGCGGCGCGGCTCCCGCGCCAGCGGGCGACGACGGAGGCGGGATGAGCGCCGAGCGTCGGGCCCGCCGGCCGGCGCCGGCGGGTGACGCCGTACGGTCCGGGCCGGCCGTACGGCCCGCGTCCACCCCAGACTCTTATAAACATCAGACGCAGCCCCCGA
>JADGGF010000664.1 GCA_019690055.1 Micromonosporaceae bacterium | reverse complement strand
GTGCCGACCGAACTCGTCCGCGGTGACGTGTTCTTCTGGCAGTCCCTGCAGGCCGCCACCGTGCTCGTCGCGCTGCCCATCGCGCTGGTGTTCAACCTGTTCCTCGACCGGTTCATCGCTGGCTTCACCCAGGGGGCGGTCAAGGGGTAGCACTACCGCGCGATCTTCTCGTCCCGGTCGATGTGTGCCGGTACATCGACGCGGCGTCTTCCCCGAACCGCCTCGTTGCGGTGACATCCGAGCCGATGCGCCCCCACCGGCGGCCCGCTTCGGCTAGATACGAGGCGATGGACACCCGCCGGCCGCCCGTGTGGTGGGAGTTGGGCGTCGGACTCGTGGCGTTCATCGCCTGTGTCTCGTTGTCACGCGCCTCCTTCGGCGACAAGCGTGCCGCCGCCGTGGCGAACGCCCGCGACGTGGTGCGTCTCGAAGCGGCCCTCGACTTCGACGTCGAGGCATCGATGAATCGATGGCTGATCGAGCACGACTGGCTGGCTACCGTGACGGCCTACCACTACGCCGCGATGTACGCGGTGACGTCGATCGCCGTCCTGGTGTTTCTGTACCTGCGACGCCCAACTCTCTACCGGTGGGGGCGGCGGTCCTGCCTGGTGCTCAACGTGGTCGCGGCGGCCAGCTTCGCGGTCTTCCCCGTGGCCCCGCCGCGCCTGAACCCGGACCTGCCCGTCGTGGACACGGTGGCGCGCCAGCGCATCTGGGGCACGTGGGGATCACCCGTGGGGGACTCGGTGAATCACTACGCCGCGCTCCCGTCGCTGCACTTCGCGCTCGTGGTCTGGGTGCTGGTGATGCTGATGATCGCCACCCGCTCGGCCGTGCTGATCACGCTCGCCGCAGCCGACGTGGTGCTCACGGCGCTGGTCGTCGTGGCGACCGGGAACCACTACGCGCTCGACCTGGTGGCCGCCACCGTGCTGGTCGCGATCAGCGTGCCGCCGACGCGCCCGGCACCACCCAGCCGTCCGCGTCGCCGGCCCGGCGGCTGGCTCGGGCGGCTGACCGATGCGCTGCGCGCCCGGGCGATCCTGCTCGACCCCCGCTGACACCGCCCAGTCGTGCGCCGGGTCACCCGATCGGGGGCGCTTGAACCCTCCGGGTAAGGATGACCTAAATTAGGTAAGCCAAACCGTACCTGGACCGACGCTGAAGGGGATCAGATGCGCATCTTCCGGACCACCGCCGTCCTCGCGGTCGCGGCCCTGCTCGCGACCGGGCTGGCGGCCTGTGGCCGCAACGACGGCGGCGGCCCGGCCGCCCTCACGGTCTACAGCGGACGAAGTGAGGCCCTGGTCGGACCGCTGATCCAGCAGTTCACCGAGGAGACCGGCATCAAGGTCGATGTCCGGTACGGCGACACCGCGCAGATGGCCGCCCAGCTCCTCGAGGAGGGTGATCGCAGCCCGGCTCACGTGTTCCTCGCTCAGGACGCGGGCGCGCTCGGCGCCGTCGCCAAGGCGGGCCTGTTCGCCCCGCTGCCCGCCGAGATCCTGGACCGGGTGCCCGCCCAGTACCGGGCCGCGAACGGGCAGTGGGTCGGCGTGACCGGTCGCTCCCGGGTGCTGGCCTACGACTCGCAGACTCTGGACCCGGCCGACCTACCGGCCTCGGTGTTCGACCTGACCGCTCCCGAGTGGCGCGGCCGGGTCGGGGTGGCCCCCACGAACGCTTCGTTCCAGGCCTTCGTCACGGCCATGCGGGTGCAGCACGGGGACGACCGCGCCCGTCAGTGGCTGACCGACCTCGCCGCCAACGACCCGCAGATCCGCAACAACAACGTGCAGATCGTCGCCGACATCGACGAGGGCCGCCTGGCCGTCGGGCTGGTCAACCACTACTACGTATTTGAGCGCGCCAAGGAGCGCGGTGTCGGCATCGACGACCTGCGGGTGCGGCTGCACTTCTTCTCCAACGGGGACACCGGGGCCCTGGTCAACGTCTCCGGCGTGGGCCTGTTGGCGTCCGCCGCCGACAACGCCAACGCCCGGCGGTTCATCGAGTACCTGCTCAGCCCGACCGGCCAGCGGTACTTCGCCGAACAGACCTTCGAGTACCCGCTCATCGCCGGCGTGGCGCTCGATCCCGCGCTGCCGCCGCTCGACGAGCTCGAGGCGCCCGACATCGACCTGAACGACCTGGATACTCTCGCCGCGACCGTCGAGATGATCCAGCAGTCGGGTTTGACCACCTGACCGGCCTGCGGTCGACCCGGACCACACCGGAGAACCGGGGAGCAACGGAGGTCGCGGCAGTGCTCCAGGAGGCGATGACGGACAGCGCCGGGCGGGGGCCGGCGGCCGCGCCCCCCGGCGCCTCGGCACTAGTCCGCCCCCCC
>JADGGF010000663.1 GCA_019690055.1 Micromonosporaceae bacterium | reverse complement strand
ATCGTGAAGATCGCGATCAAGGCCGAGGAGGTCGGGCTGGACGTGTTCGCGATCGGCGAGCACCACAACCCACCATTCTTCTCCTCGTCCCCGACCACGTTGCTGGCATACATCGCCGCGAGTACCAAGCGGATCATCCTCTCCACCGCCACCACGCTCATCACGACCAACGATCCGGTGCGCATCGCCGAGGAATACGCGCTGCTGCAGCACCTGACCAAGGGCCGCATGGACCTCATGCTCGGCCGGGGCAACACGGCGCCGGTCTACCCGTGGTTCGGCAAGGACATCCGCACCAGCCTGCCGCTGGCCCTGGAGAACTACAACCTGCTGCACCGGCTCTGGCGGGAGGACGTGGTGGACTGGGAGGGCCGGTTCCGCACCCCGCTGCAGGGGTTCACCTCCACCCCCCGGCCGCTGGACGACGTGCCTCCGTTCGTCTGGCACGGCTCGATCCGTACGCCCGAGATCGCCGAGCAGGCCGCCTACTACGGCGACGGCTTCTTCGCCAACCACATCTTCTGGCCGAAGGAGCACTTCATGCGGCTGATCCGGTTCTACCGGCAGCGGTTCGAGCATTACGGGCACGGCACGCAGAAGCAGGCGATCGTCGGGCTGGGCGGCCACGCGTACATCGCCCGCCGGTCCCAGGACGCGATCCGCGAGTTCCGGCCGTACTTCAACGAGGCGCCGGTGTACGGGCACGGGCCGTCGCTGGAGGAGTTCATGCAGATGACCCCGCTGTCGGTGGGCAGCCCGCAGGAGGTCATCGATAAGACCCTGACCTTCCGCGAGCACTTCGGCGACTACCAGCGCCAGCTCTTCCTCATCGACCACGCCGGCCTGCCGCTGGCCACCGTGCTCAACCAGCTCGAGCTGCTCGGTGGCGAGGTGGTTCCGGTGCTGCGCAAGGAGTTCGCGGCCCGGCGCGAGCCCGGGGTCGCCGACCCGCCGACTCACGAGGCCCGGGTGAAGGCCAAGTACGGCGACGCGCCGCCGCGCCAGTTCCGGCCGAACGCCAACCAGGGTGACAACACGGCCGGCGCCACGCCCTACCAGGACACCGTCCGCCCGGCCCCGGCCCAGCCCAGCGCGTGATGACCGCCCGGGTGCTGGCCAACGAGGCGTGGGAGGCCCTGCTGTCCGCCCACGCCGTGGTGGTCAAGGAGCTGGCGGCGCAGGGCATATGGCGCGATATCTCCATGCGTGAGTACGACGTGCTGTACACGCTGGCCAAGCGGGGTGCGCCGCTGCGGCTGGGTGAGCTCAACCGGCGCGTGCTGCTCAGCCAGCCCGCGCTGTCGCGCCTGGTCGACCGGCTCGTCGAGCGGGGGTTGGTGGCCCGGTGCGCCGACCCGGCCGACCGCCGCGGCGTACGGCTGTTCCTCACCGAGGAGGGTCAGGCGCGGCAACGCGAGCTCGGCCGGCGACACGCCCGCGACGTCGCCCGGATCATGCGCGCCCGGGTCACCACCGACGAGCTCGCCGCGCTGCGGACGATCTGCGGCAAGCTGGCCGACGGCGCGGTGAGTACGGCCACCGAGGACAGGGCCCGCCCTGATGCGGTGGCCAGCGCGCGACGCCCGCGCCCTCCGCGGTCGCGGGCCGCCGATGGGACACGGAGAAAGGCCGACATATCAGCATGACCGACACGTACCGGTCGCCAGACCCACACCGGTTGCCAGACACGTCCGGGTTGCCAGACGCGTACCGGTTGACAGTCGTCAGTGGCGGGGCGAGCTCTCCCTCCTCCACGCGGATGCTCGCCGATCGCATCGCCGGCCGCGTCACCGCGCTGGCCCGCGAGCGGGGCGCCGAGGTGACGACCCGCGTCATCGACCTTCGTGAGCTGGCCAACGAGATCTCGGCGGCGTTGGTGTCCCAGTTCACCGGCCCGCGGCTGCAGCAGGCGGTGGCCGCGCTCGGCGAGGCCGACGGCATCATCGCCAGCGCCCCGGTCTACAAGGCGCAGGCCAGCGGCCTGTTCACCTCGTTCTTCCATGTGCTCGACAACGACCTGATCATCGCCAAGCCGGTGATCCTGGCCGCCACCGCCGGTACGGCTCGTCACGCCCTGGTCGTGGACGAGCAGATGCGAGCGCTGTTCGCCTTCCTGCGCGCGCTGACCATGCCCACGTCGGTGTTCGCGTCCACTGAGGACTGGGGCGACCGGGCCCTCAACCAGCGCATCGACCGGGCCGCGTTCGAGCTGGTCCTGCTCATGGAGAGCGGCTTCGCGCGCAAGGTCCGCGAACAGTCGTGGCGCAGCTACCAGCACGAGTTCGGCAGCGCCGGCGGCACCGAAACCGAGATCGACCTCGATACCGACCTCATGCGCCTGGCCGCCGGCGGCGG
>JADGGF010000662.1 GCA_019690055.1 Micromonosporaceae bacterium | reverse complement strand
GGCGGGGTCTGTTCGGCCGCGCCGGCCCCGTCCCAGTCGTTGAGCGCCTCCTCAGCGGTGTCGAGAGCGGCCGATGCGTCAACGTCGCCGACGATGACCAGCACCGCCCCGGCGGGGTGCACCCGCTGGGCGTGCAGCTCCACCATCTCCGCCGTGCCCAGCGGCGCGACGTCCGCGGCGTCGGGGCTCTGCACGCCGTACGGGTGGTCGCCGTACATGCGGCGCAGCAGCGCCACCCGCACCAGATGCGAGGGCTGGCTCTGCGCCACCTGAATGCGGTCGAGCAGCCGGGCCCGCTCCGTGGCGACCTCCTGCTCCGGGAACGTCGCCCCGCGCAGCACGTCGGAGAGCACCGACAGGATCCGCCCCAGCCCGCTGGCCAGGCCGTTGCCGGAGATCAGGAGCCGGTCCGCGTCCACGCCGGCGGAGAGCGCCCCGCCGACCGACTGCAGGGCGGCGGCGATGTCCACAGTGGACATCGTGGCCGTCCCGGAGAAGAGCGTCTGGCTCATCAGGGCGGCCCGGGCCACGAAGGGCGGGTCGAGGACCGTGCGGCCGAACGGCACGCGCAGCCGCACCTCGACCAGCGGGACCGAGCGCCGTTCGATGGCGATCACGGTCAGGCCGTTGGCCAGCGTGCGCTCGGCCGAGGGCGGCACGACCAGGGGGCGGGTCTCCTCCAGCGGGGGAAGCTCGCGAGGTCCAACAATCGTCGTCACTGCATGCCTCCCCCGGGCACGACCTCCACCGTGGCGCGCCGGTTGATCGACAGGGTCGCGGCGGCGGCCCTTACCTGCTCCTCGGTCACCTCGGCCAGCCGGGACGGCAGCTCGTACGACAGCCCCGGTTCGCCGCGCTGCTGTTCGTGCACGGCGCACTGCAGGGCCCGCTGCAGGACCGTGTCGGTGTCGCGCAGCAGGTGGGTGGACATGCGGGCGACCGTACGCTCCAGCTCCCCCGGCTCCAAGCCGTCCTGGGCCACCCGGTCCACCTCCTCGGCGACCACCGCCAGCACCCGGTCGACCGAGCCGCCGGGCGGCAGGTGGGCCTGTAGGAGCAGGGCCGTGGGATCGCGGACGTCGAACGCCTCGCCCATGAAGCTGACGTAGCCGCCCACGCTGGTCGCGATGCGGTCGGTCTGCACCAGGCGGCGCACGAGCCGGGACGCGTCCCCGTCGGTGAGCACCTCGGCCAGCACCACGTACGGCAGGTAGGCGGCGAAGTCACCGATCGGGTCGGGCACCCGCCACGCCGAAGCGAAGGCCGGCAGCGGGGCCAGTTTGTCCACATAGGACTGACGCCGTTCGCCGGTGATGTCCGGCTCGGCGAAGTTCGGACGGGGCGGTGCCGGCCGGGCCGGTACGTCACCGAAGTGGCGCTCGACGAGCTGCGCGGCCCGGTCGACGTCGAGGTCCCCGGCGACCGCGAGCACCGCGTTGCCGGCCGCGTAGTAACGCTCAAAGAACTCAGCCGCGTCGGCGACGGTCGCCGCCTCCAGGTCGTCAAAGGAGCCGTACCCGTCGTGGGCATTGGGGAACGTCTCGAAGAGCACCGGGGGCAGCTTGAGCCAGGGGAACCCGCCGTACGGCCGGTTGAGCACGTTGACGCGGATCTCCTCTTTGACCACGTCGACCTGGTTACGCAGGTTCTCCTCGGTCAGCCGCGGCCCCCGCATCCGGTCGGCCTCCAGGAACAGGGCCCGCTCCAGCGCGTTGCTCGGCAGCATCTCGTAGTAGTCGGTGTAGTCCAGGTGGGTCGAGCCGTTGAACGTGCCGCCGGAGCCCTGGACGTGCCGGAAATGGGCGAGCTTCTCCAGGTTCGCCGAGCCCTGGAACATGAGGTGCTCGAACAGGTGGGCGAAGCCGGTCCGCCCGACCGGTTCGGAACGGATGCCGACGTCGTAGACGACGGCGACGCCCACCACAGGGGCGGACCGGTCGGGGGCGAGCACCACCCGCAGGCCGTTGTCAAGGGTGAAGCGCTCGAGGGTTCGCTGTTGGGTTGCCGGCACGTCATGAAGGCTAGCCGCTCGGCGTGGCCGACCGGCCGGGGGAGGCGCCGACACCCGTCCCGTCACTCCGTCGGAAGGCCGGCGACCAGGGCGACCAGGGCGTCGGCGTCGAGCAGGTCGGCCGGGCGTACAGTCTCGTTCTCCCGTACGTAGTGGAAGCCGGCGCTCACCTGGGACACCGGCACCCCCGCCAGCTCGGCCCAGGCGATGCGGTAGGCGGCCAGCTGCACCGCGGCCGCCTCGGCGTCGGCGCCGGTCGGCTTGGCCCCGGTCTTCCAGTCGATGACCTCGTACCGGACCGCCCCCGGCCCGGCGCCCCCCCAGTCTCTCATACACAACACCGAGCCC